>NZ_JBEUPA010000022.1:0-78552 GCF_040492065.1 Actinomadura sp. NPDC000929
CCTCCCCGTCGGGGAGGGCGGCGGCCGGCACGTCGGCGGCGGTCACGCGCTACCCGCCCATCTGCTGCTGGGCGGCGGCGAGCCGCTCCCGCACCTCGGCCTCGGTGGTCGGGCGGCCCGCGGCGGCGTCGGCGAACAGCTCCTTCATCGCGGTGCCGACGGCGGTCTCGAACTGGCTCTCCTGCGGCACCTGCGGCAGCGGCGCCGCGCTCGTGGCGAGGACGCTCTTGAAGACCCTGAGGTCCGCGGTGTCGAAGGCCGGGTCGCTCTGGGCCGAGACGACCGGGGGCAGCGATCCGTACGCCCTGTTGAGGATCTTCTGTTCCTCGTCCCCGGTCATGAACTTCACGAACTTCAGCGCGCCGCCGCGGTTGCCGGTGTTCCTGAAGACCGCGATGTTGATGCCGGCGACCATGGAGGTGATGTTCCGGCCGCCCGGCGGCGCCGGGGACGGCCGGGGGGTCGGCACGACGCCCCATTCGCCGGGCTTCATGCCGAGGTTGGTGAGCCCGCTGGTGGTGGCCTGCCAGAGCAGCATCGCGGCCTTGCCCGTGGCGAAGTCGTTCAGCGACTGGTTGGCCGAGTACTCGGCGTTGCCCGGCGCGGCGATCTTCTCCTTGCCGAGCAGGTCGATGTAGGACTTGACGGCCGCGACGGCCTGCGGGGTGGCGAACTGCGGCCTGCCGTCCGGGGTGAAGAAGTCGGCGCCGTACATCTGGCCGAGCGTGAACGCCTGGTGGACGTTCTCGGGGATGCTGGCGCCCTCGATCGCGATTCCGTACCTGCCGTCCTTGGTGAGGGCGCGGCCGGCGTCGACCAGTTCCCGCCACGTCCTGGGCGGTTCCAGGTCCGCGTCCGCGAACATCTTCCTGTTGTAGTAGAGGCCGTAGGCGAGGGAGTAGAGCGGGACGGCGGCCGGGGCCTTGCCCTTGGCGCCCGCGGCGGCGAGCGCGGCGGGGACGAACCGCCCCGCGCCGCCGACCTCGGCCATCGCGGCGGAGTCGAAGGGCAGCAGGCCGCCGGTCGCCTGCAGCGACGCCGACCAGGTGTTGCCGATGTTGAGCACGTCCGGCCCCTGGCCGGAGGTCGTGGCGGCGAGGATGCGGTTGAGCAGGTCGGTCCAGGGGACGACCTCCAGCTTCACCCGGATGCCGGTCTGCTTCTCGAACTTGGCCAGCTCCGGTTCCAGCACCTTCCGGTCGGCCGCGAGGTCGGTGCCCTGGTTGCTGGCCCAGTAGGTCAGCGTCCTCGGGTCGCCGTCGCCGGACGTGGTGCCGCCGCCGCAGCCCGCCGCGGCGGTGAGCAGGAGCCCGGCCGCGAGGACGGCGAGGGCCCGCGAGGGGTGTGGACGCATCGGCTCGGCCTTCCGATCAGGTGACGGGGGTCACTCCGAGAGTTAGATCACACCTTATTTCACGCCGTGATCTAAGCAGTGACATAATGGGCGGGTCAAGACCTGAGAAGCTGCGGGGGACGCGGCCCGGCCCGGGCCGCGGGATGAGGGGGGCCGATGCCGGAACGGCGCCGGAGGACCGTGCGCGACCTGCGCCGCGCCAACCGGTCGGTACTGCTGAGGCGGCTGTACTTCGACGGCCCGCTGAGCCGCCAGGACCTGGCCCGCGAGACCGGCCTCAGCCCCGCCTCGGTCAGCAACGTGGTGAGCGAGCTGATCGAGGCCGGGCTCGTCGTGGAGGCGGGCAGCGTCGAGTCCGACGGCGGGCGGCCGCGCGTGCTGCTGAAGACCGCGGCCGGTTACGGCCACCTCGTCGGCGTGGACGTCGGCGAGACGCGGGTGATGGTCGAGCTGTTCGACCTGGAGCTGACCCAGCTCGCCAAGGCCGACCTGCCCCTCGGCGACGGCGGCCACGACGAGCGCGCCGTCGTCCGGCACATCCTGGAGGGCCTCCCGGCGGTCATCGAGGGCGCGTCGGTCGACCCGGCGTCCATCATCGGCGTCGGCGTCGGCGTCCCCGGGGTGATCGAGCGCGGCCCGGAGGCGGTCGTGCACTGCCAGACCATCGGCTGGGACGGCGTGCCGCTGGAGCGGATGCTGCGCGAGGGCACCCGTCTCCCGCTGTTCGTGGACAACGGCGCGACGTCGCTCGGCCAGGCGGAGATGTGGTTCGGCGCCGGGCGCGGGCATCGCGACGCCGTCGTCGCCCTGGTCGGATCCGGCGTCGGCGCGGCCGTGATGATCGACGGCTCGCCGTACCGGGGCGCGGCCGGCAGCGCGGGCGAGTGGGGCCACACGACGTCCCGGGTCGGCGGCGCGCCGTGCCGGTGCGGGTCCCGCGGGTGCCTGGAGGCCTACGTCGGCGCGACCGCCCTGCTGGAACGCTACAGGGCCGCGGGCGGCCCGGCCGGGACGGACGAGGAGGCGGCCCTCGCCGGGCTGCTGGCCGACCCGTCCGGGGCGGCGGCCGCCCTGCGCGACGACGTCGCCGAGCACCTCGGCGCGGGCATCGCCGACCTGGTCAACCTGTTCAGCCCGGAGAAGATCATCATCGGCGGCTGGGCGGGGCTGCTGATCGGCGGCCGGATGCTGGACCGGATCGTCGCGGCCACCGCCGCCTACGCGCTGCGGCAGCCGTTCGCGCAGACCTCGATCGAGCTGTGCCACCTCGGGCCGGAGGCGGTCGCCGTGGGCGCGGCCACCCTCCCGCTGGCGCACCTGCTCGACGGCGGCGGCGACCCGGCGGGCGCGCGATGGCCCGGCGGCGGCCCGCGGGGGATAATGGCGTACTGACCAGCACCCTGGAGGGCGACGACACATGGGCACCGCCGGCCGTTCCGTGCGCGAATCCCTGCTGGACGCCGCCGCGGACCTCCTGGTGGAGCGCGGCTACCGGGCCGTCCGGATGCGGGACGTCGCCTCCGCCGCCGGGGTGAGCCGGCAGACCGTCTACAACGAGTTCGGCGACAAGTGGGGGCTCGCGCAGGCGGTGGTGATCCGCGACAACGATCGCTACCTCGACGGCATCGACGCCGTGCTGTCGGAGCACGCCGACGTCTACTCGGCGGTGGTCGCCGCGGTGACGTTCACGATGGAGACCTCCGCCGACGACCAGCTGAAGAAGGCGGTGCTGACGGGCGCGGGCGGCGACGAGATGCTGCCGCTGCTCACCACGCAGGCCGAGCCGGTGCTGTTCGCGGCCAGCGCCCGCATCGCCGAGCACGCCCTGCGCCAGTGGCCGGATCTGGACCGCGCCGCGCTCACCGAGATCGCCGACGCGGCCGTGCGCCTGACGATGAGCCACATCATGCTCCCGTCCGGGCCCCCGGAGGCCTTCGCCCACTTCGTCGCCCGCATGGTGACCCGCTACCTGGCCGCCGCCGCGGGGCCGCGCGGAGCGGACGCCGGGTGAGGGTCAGGGGGCGGCGGCCTGGACGTGGACGACCTTGACGGCCGTCATCTCGTCCAGGAGCTCGGGGCCGTAGCCGAACCCGCGGCCGCTGGCGCGGCGCGGGGCGGCCGCGCCGCCCGGGGCGCCGCCGAACACCGCGTTGATCTTCACGGTGCCGGCCTCCAGCGTGCGCCAGGCGGCCTGGGCGTGCGCCATGTCGCGGGTGAGGACGGTGGCGGCGAGGCCGTAGCGGGAGCGGTTCGCGGCCTCCAGCGCCTGCTCGAACCCGGCCACGGTGCGGACGGGAGCGACGGGGCCGAAGGTCTCCTCCGCCATGACCGCCATGTGGTCGGCGCAGCCGGCCAGGACGGTCGCCGGGTAGAAGCAGCCGGGGCCCTCGGGCAGGCGGGCGCCGGCCAGCGCCCGGGCCCCGTCCGCGAGGGCCTTCTCCACCTGCTGGTGGACCTGGGTGCGGTGGCGCTCGTCGACGAGGGGCCCGAGCTCGGTGGACGGGTCGGCGCCCGGCCCCGTGCGCAGGGCCCGGGCGCGGGCGGCGAGCGCGTCCAGGAACGGCTCGGCGACGGCCTCGTGCACGTAGACGCGCTCGACCGAGGTGCAGATCTGCCCGGCGTTGGCGAAGCACCCGAGCGCGGCCTGCCCGGCGGCCCAGGACGGGTCGACGCCCGCGTCCACGATCAGCGGGTCGGCGCCGCCGTTCTCCAGGACGGTCCTCGCCCCGGTCCGCGCGGCCAGCTCGGCGATGCGGCGGCCGGCGCGGGTGGAGCCGACGTGCGCGACGACGTCCGCGCCCGCGTGCCCGGCGAGGGCCTCGCCGACCGCGCCGCCGCCCGCGACCACGTTCAGGACCCCGTCCGGCAGGGACCCGGCGATCAGCTCGGCGAGCATCGCGCCGGTGTGGGGCGTGCGCTCGGAGGGCTTGTGGACCACCGTGTTGCCCGTCGCCACGGCCGCGCCGACCAGGCCGCACGCGATCGCGACCGGATCGTTCTACGGCGTGATGGCGGCGACGACGCCCCACGGCTCGCGGACCATGAAGTCGGCGGCGTCCCGTCCGCCCTGGAGGCTGCGCCCGCCGTGCAGCGGACCCAGCTCGGCGTACTGGCGCAGGGTGCCGATCCCGGCCTCCACGCCGCCGAGCGCGTCACCGGTCGGCTTGCCCATCTCCGCGGTCACCAGGGCGGCCAGCTCGTCCATGCGCTCCTCGACCGCGCGCGCCGCCGCGTGCAGCGCCGCGCCCCGATCGGCCGCCGGCGTCGCCGCCCAGCCGGGCGCGGCGGCGCGGGCCGCCGCCACGGCCGCGTCCACGTCCGCCGCCGAGGAGGCGGCCACCACCCCGAGCGGCTCACCGGTCGCCGGATCGGTCACCGTGAACGTCTCGTCCCCGGTCCCCTGGCTCCACCGTCCGCCGGCCAGCATCCACCTGTCGCGCGGCCGCATGGCCTCCCCTTCCGTGTCGGCTCCCGGTGTCGCCTACCCGGCACGGGGCGCTTCAGACCCACCCCGCGTCAGTGAACACTTACTCGCGTCGGCTACCGTGAGCCCAGGCGAGAACGTGCGAGGAGGCGCGATGGACTTCGACCTGCCGGAGGGCGCGGCCGCGGTGCGCGAGGGCGTGCTGGCGGTCGCCGGGAAGTACGACCAGGACTACTGGGGCCGGTGCGACGCGGACAAGCGCTGGCCGGAGGAGGTCTGGCGGGAGCTGGTCGACGGCGGCTGGCACAGCCTGGCGATCCCCGAGGAGTACGGCGGCGGGGGCCAGGGCCTGCTGGAGCTGGCGGTGGCCCTGGAGGCCCTCGCCGAGGGCGGCGCGGGCGGCGCCGCGTCCTTCATGTACCTGCTGACGCCCGCGTTCGGCGGCCTGACCATCGCCCGGCACGGCACCGCCGAGCAGAAGCGCGAACTCCTGCCGAGGATCGCCTCCGGCGAGATCGAGACGTGCTTCGCGATCACCGAGCCGGACGCGGGCAGCAACGCCATCGCCATCTCCACCCAGGCGCGCCGCGACGGCGACTCCTTCGTCGTCAGCGGCCAGAAGATCTGGATCTCCGGCGTCGAGCGCGCCGACCTCCTCGTGCTGGTCACCCGGACGATCCCGGCCGCGCAGGCACGCCCCCGCACCGCGGGTTTCACCGTCCTGCTGGTGGACGTCAAGGAGGCCGTGGCCGAGGGCACGCTGACCTACCGGCCGATCCCAAAGCTCGGCACCAACACCGTCGCCTCCAGCATGGTCTTCCTGGACGGAGTGCGCGTGCCCGCCGACCGGGTCCTCGGCGAGCCCGACGAGGGCTTCGCCGTGCTGTGGGACATCCTCAACCCCGAGCGGATCCTGGCCGCCGCGGGCGGCGTCGGGTCCGGCGGCCTGGTGCTGCGGATCGCCTGCGAGTACGCCGGCGAGCGCGCCCCCTTCGGCACGCCGATCGGGGCGAACCAGGCCGTCGCGTTCCCGCTCGCGCGGATCAAGGCGCAGCTGGAGCTGGCCCGGCTGATGACCTACAAGGCCGCCTGGCTGTGGGACCGCGGCCGGCCCTGCGGCTCGGAGGCCAACATCGCCAAGCTCACCGCGGCGGACGCGGCCTGGCAGGCGGCCGACCGGGCGTTCCAGACCTACGGCGGCATGGCGTACTCCCTGGAGTACCCGGTCGCCCGGATGTTCCGGGACGCTCGCATCGCGAAGAACATCCCGGTCGCCGAGGAACTCGTCCTCGCCCACATCGCCCAGCACGAGCTGGGACTCCCCAAGTCGTACTGACCCGTCCTCATGCCCCGGGCCACGCGGGCGCGGCCCGGGCCACGGGACGCACGGAGGCGGGGGACGCGCCTCAGCCGAAGCGGGGCGGGCGCTTCTCCCGGATCGCCGCGACGCCCTCGCGCACGTCCGGGCCGGTGAACCCGAAGAACTCCATCGCCAGGGAGGCGTCGAACGTCGGCCCCGCGAGGCGCAGCCAGTTGTTCAGCGCGTGCTTGGTGAACGACAGCGCCTCGGCGGGCCCGGCGGCGAGGCGTCCGGCGATCTCCAGCGCGCGCTCGTGCACGTGCGCGTCGTCCACGCACAGCGAGACCAGGCCGATCCGCTCGGCCTCCTCGCCGGTGAGGACGTCGTTGAGCAGCAGGTAGTACTTGGCCTTCGCGAGCCCGCACAGCAGCGGCCACACGATCGCCGCGTGGTCGCCGGCCGCGACGCCCAGCCGCGTGTGCCCGTCGATGATCTTCGCGGTGCGGCCCGCGACGGACACGTCGGCCAGCAGCGCGACCGCGAGACCGGCGCCCACCGTCGGGCCCTGCACGGCGCTGACCACCGGCTTGGAGCAGTTCAGGACGTTCATCACGATGTCCCGGGCCTCGCGCATGATCCGGCGGCGGGAGGCGTGGTCGGTCATCATCTCCTCGATCATGGCGAGGTCGCCGCCGGCGGAGAACGCCGTGCCCTCCCCCCGCACGAGCACCGCGCGGACGTCGTCGTCGGCGTCGGCGTCCCGCCAGATCTCCGCCAGCTCGCGGTGCCCGGTGGTGTCGACCGCGTTCAGCTTGCCCGGTGTGCTGATCGTGACCCGCAGCACCCCGTCCGCCGCCCAGTCGATCTTCAGCCGCTCGTACGCGTCGTACCGCGTCATGCCGCACTCCCCTGCCGCGAGTGGTCGTCGAATGCCGCGCGCAATCGTCGCACAGCGAACTCCACCGCCTCGGCGCCGGCGTCGAAGATCTCGGGCAGCAGGAAGAAGGAGTGCACGACGCCGTCGTAGCGGCGCAGCTCCACCGGCACGCCGGCCTCGGCGAGCCGCCGCGCGTAGGCCTCCGCCTCGTCGCGCAGGATGTCGCACTCGGCGGTGATCACGGTGGCGGGCGCGGCGCCGGCCAGGTCCGCGGCGCGCAGCGGGGCCAGCCGGGGATCGGCCGGGTCGGCGCCGTCCCGGTAGAGCTCCATGAACCGGGCGAGCGACCCGGCGTCCAGCCCGTAGCCCGTCCCGTACTCCCGCCAGCTCGGGGTGTCCCTCGCCGTGTCGGTCACCGGGTAGACGAGCAGCTGGTGGGCGAGGGCGACCCCGGCGTCCCTGGCCAGCAGCGCGGCGGCCGCGGCGAGGTTGCCGCCCGCGCTGTCGCCGGCGACCGCCACGGCCCCCTCCAGCACGCCGTACCGGCCGGGCTCGCGCGCCACCGAGGACACCACGGCCCAGGCGTCGTCCACCGCCGCGGGGAACGGGTGCTCGGGGGCCAGCCGGTAGCCGACGTTCAGCACGACGCACCCCGCCGCGGCCGCCAGGTCGCGGCAGAAGGCGTCCACGTTGTCGACGCCGCCGAGCACCCATCCCCCGCCGTGCAGGTACACGACGGCCGGCAGCGGCCCTCGCTCGGGCGGCGCGGGGCGGTACAGGCGCACCGGCACGGAGCCACCGGGGCCGGGCACCTCGACGTCGCGGACCCGCGGAAGCTCGCGCCGCACGACCGGGAAGGCCGCGCCGATCCGCTCCCGCATCTGCTCGATCGTGGGCTCGGCGGGCCCGTCCCGCCCCGGGGGCACGGCGGTCCACGAGGCGAGCTGCTCCAGGAAGCTCACGGTCTGCGGGTGCAGGGGCATGCGGCGGCCTCCGGTGGGGGGACATCGGCGGAAATCCACCCCTCGGCCTGCCCGGTGGCCGGGCCCCCAATCCCCGCGTCAGCGTCCGGCGGCTTCGGCGACGAGGGCCTCGAAGAGCCGCCTGTCGTCGCTCTCCTCGGGGTGCCACTGGACCGCGACGCCGAAACGGTGGCCCTGGAGTTCCACGGCCTCCACCACCTGGTCCTCGGCCCACGCGACGGCGGTCAGGCCCTTGCCGAGCCGGCTCACCGCCTGATGGTGGTAGGTGGGGACGTCGGAGGAGGCCCCGAGGATCCTGCCGATCCGGCTCCCCTCCCCGGTCCGCACCCGGTGCGAGCCGAGGACCCCGGCGGCGGGGGCGTGCCCCCGGTGGCCCACCGCCTCCGGCAGGTGCTGGACGAGGGCGCCGCCGCGCGCGACGTTCAGCACCTGCATCCCCCGGCAGATCGCCAGGAACGGCAGGTCGGCGTCGACGACGGCACGGACGAGGGCCAGCTCGAACCGGTCGCGCTGGGGCTGCGGCGGCCCGGTCTCGGGATGCCGGGCGGCGCCGTACAGCTCCGGGTCGACGTCGCCGCCCCCCGCCAGGACGACGCCGTCCAGCCGCGAGACCAGGGTGTCCAGTCCGCGCAGGGTCGCGGCCGGGGGCAGCAGGACCGGGACGCCGCCGGCCCGCTCGACCGAGCGCGCGTACGGCACGGGAAGCAGCGCGGCCTCGCGCACCCAGAACCCCCAGCGGGCCGGCTCCTGGTAGGTGGTGATGCCGATGAGCGGCGGCCCGCTCTCACCGGCCTCCGGGTGCGGCGCTCCGCGCACGGCTCCTGACATGCGTGTCTCCCCCCTGTGCTGGACCCCGGCCCCGGGGCGGCCGCCGACACGGGCGATCGGCCGGCCGCACGTCACCGTGCGCCGCCCGCCCACCCTCGCGCCGTCCGCCCCCCGGCCCTCCTCGGGTCAGCTTGCCGCACGGCACGCGGCTCCGCCGTCGGAAGTGGCGAGATCGGCGCATCGCGATGCCGGGGCGGTGGCCTGCCGCGGGGCGCCTCGCGGCGGAAACACCGAAGAATTCGGAAATCTTCTTCCCTGATGCAGGTTCTTCCTCCCCTTCCGGACGGTTCTTCCGAAACGTTCGCACCCCGATCGGATACCGATCAGTATGCGTTGACCGATTCACTTACCGTCGGTCACGGGGAATTGACGAACAATTACAATGAGTAGCGAAGGCGGCCCTCTGTGGCGGCAATCGATTGAACACCTGCGGGGATGGGTGAGAGAATCTCAGCAACTCGGGCAGCAAGGACGGCCGGATCCTCCGTCGGCCCTGCCGCCCGACCGCCGAAAACAGCCCGCTTGGGAGGCGAGCCGACCGAATGGCACCGGAAACTCGCGTTATCAAAGAATGCTTCGCACGGCTTGAGGCCGACCCGGCGGGCGCCATGAGCTATTTCTACGGCCGCCTTTTCGCGGCGCGGCCGCGGCTGCGGACCCTGTTCCCGCCCGCGATGGGCGCCCAGCACGACCGGTTCTTCCAGGCGCTCAGCCGGATCGTGTGGAGCCAGGACAACCCCGAGGAGCTCGCCCGCCACCTTGAGAGCCTCGGCCGCGGCCACCGCAAGTACGGGGTCCTGCGCGAGCACTATCCGGCCGTCGAGGAGGCCCTGACCGCGACGCTGCGCGCCTTCGCCGCCGACGTCTGGACGGCCGAGACCGAGGCGGCCTGGCGCGCCGCCTACCGCGCCGCGGCCGACGCCATGGCCGCCGCGGCGGAGCGGGACGCCGCGAGCGCCCCGCCGTGGTGGGTCGCCGAGGTCGTGCGGCACGAGCGCCGCGCCTTCGACCTCGCCGTCCTCACGCTGCGCCCCGAGCGCCCCCTGCCGTTCGCGCCCGGGCAGCACGTGAGCGTCCAGACCGCCCGCTGGCCGCGGATCTGGCGGCCGTACTCGATCGCGAACGCGCCCCGCCGGGACGGGACGATCTGCCTGCACGTCCGGGCCCGTCCCGCCGGGTGGGTGAGCGGCGCGCTGGTCCGGCACACCGGTCCGGGCGACAGCGTGCTGCTGGGCCCGCCGGACGGCGCGATGACCCTCGACCCGGACTCGGGCCGCCCGCTCCTGCTGATCGGCGGCGGCACCGGCCTGGCCCCCGTGAAGGCGCTGGCCGAGCAGGCCCTCGCCTCCGACCCGGGCCGCGACGTCCTGCTCGTCGCCGCGGCCCGCACGGAGAGCGCCCTGTACGACCTCCCCGAGCTGCGGCACCTGGAGTCGGCCCACGCCCGGCTCCAGGTCGTCCCCGTCGTGTCACGCGAACCCGCCGCCGGTGTCCTCGCCGGCCGCGTGCCGGACGTCCTTCCCCAGCTCGTGGACGGCGCCGCCGGCCACGACGCCTACGTGGCCGGACCCGCCCCGCTCGTCCGCGCGACGGTCGCCGCCCTGCAGCGGCTCGGCGCTCCGCTGACGCGCGTCCACCACGACCTGCTCACGGCCGGGGACTGAGGCGCGTCACCAGCCGGCGCGCTCCCGCAGGAACTCGGTCGTCTTCGCGTCCGCCGGGTAGAACGACTCGATCGCCAGTTCCGCCACCGTGATGTCGACCGGCGTCCCGAAGGTCGCGATCGTGCTGAAGAACGACAGTTCCCGGCCCTCCACCCGCATCCGCAGCGGAACGAAGACCTCGTGGCTCGCGGGCGGGGCGATCGCCTCCCCCACGTCGCCGGGGAAGCTCCGCAGCTCCTTGTGCAGCTGGGCGAGCGCCGCGTCCGCGGTCAGCGCCACATGCCGCCGGACGCGGTCGATCATGTGGGCGCGCCACTCCGCCAGGTTCAGGATGTTCCTGGCCATCCCGTCCGGATGCATGCTGAGCCGCAGCACGTTCAGCGGCGGCTCCAGCAGTTCCGGCGGCGCGCCCTCCATGAAGAACGCGGCCGCGCCGTTGGCGTCGATCAGGTTCCAGAACCGGTCCACGACCACCGCCGGATAGGGCTCGTGGCCCTCCAGCACCTGCCGGAGCGCCGCCCGGACCGTGTCCATCTTCGGCTCTTCGATCGGCGTCTCGTCGAACACCGGCGCGTACCCGGCCGACACCAGCAGCAGGTTGCGGTCGCGCAGCGGCACGTCCAGGTGCTCGGCGAGCCGCAGCACCATCTCGCGGCTCGGCGCCGAGCGCCCCGTCTCCACGAAGCTGAGGTGCCGCGTCGACACGTCCGCCTCCGACGCCAGCTCCAGCTGGCTCAGCCTGCGCCGCTGCCGCCACGCCCGGAGCTGGTCCCCGATCGGCCGCACGTCGCTCAGTCCCGTCGTCATCGTCGTCACGCCACGACGGTAGCGGCATCCGGGTCAGGCTCACGATTACGTGCGGGGTAATGGACGCTCTGACGCCCGGACGGCGAGGGTGGGGCCTTCGACACCCGCCGCAGGAGGCCTCATGACGACCGGGCTCACCCCCGACCAGCTGACCGACGCCATGCCGTTCGCCCGCGCGCTCGGCATGGAGATCGACACCGCCGGGCCGGAGGAGGTCGCCGGCCACCTGGACTGGGCCCCCGACCGGTGCACCGCCGGCGGTCTCATGCACGGCGGCGCCCTCATGGCCCTGGCCGACACGCTCGGCGCGGCGTGCGCGTTCCTCAACCTCCCGCCGGACACCTCCACCTCGACGCTGGAGTCCAAGACCAACTTCTTCCGAGGGGTCAGGGAGGGGCGCGTCCGGGGCGCCTCCCGCCCGCTGCACACCGGCCGGACCTCGATCGTCGTCCAGACCGACCTGTACGACGAGTCCGGGCGCCGTGTCGCCCAGGTGACCCAGACCCAGGCCGTGCTCCGCTTCTGAGCTGCCGGCCGAGCACCTTTACGTTGTAGATTTTTTAGAGAGGTGCTCGGCGAAGAAGCCGAGGATGCGGTCCCAGCCGTCCGGGGCGTTCTCGCGGCCCTTCCCGAAGCCCATGACGATCTTCGCGATCGGGCCCAACGGGGGCGGCGGCGTGAGGCCGGTGAGGAACCCGTGCCCGGTGCCCGGGTACTCCTTCACGTCGTGCGGCACACCCGCGGCCGTGAGGGCGCGCTCCAGCCTGCCGGCGGCCCCCCGCAGCGACGGGTCGGCGGCGCCGTAGCTGCCGACGATCGGGCACGCGCCCCGCAGGGACTCCTCCGGCCGGCGCGGCAGGATCCCGTAGTTGGCCGCGGCGGCCTGGAAGTCGTACTTCGCCGCCGCGACCAGCGCGAACCCGCCGCCCATGCAGAACCCGCAGACCCCGACGCCGCCGGTGCAGTCGTCCCGGCCGGCGAGCCATGCGCGGGCCGCCTCGATATGGTCGTAGGTCGGCCCGCGCTGGGCCCGCATGTCGCGCATCGCCTTGGCGACGCAGCGCACCCAGGGCGCCCCGTTGTAGAGGTCGGGCAGGACGGCGAGGTACCCGTGGGCGGCGAACCGGTCGGCCTGGGCGCGCATGTCGTCGTTCGCGCCCATCGCCTCGAACACGATCACGACGCCCGGCCAGGGCCCCTCCCCCTCGGGGACGGCGAGGTAGCCCGGAAGCGCGCGGTCGCCTACCGGAATGGAGATGTCAGACATAGCGTCCAATAATTCCCCAGGCGAGCCCGCGCGCCTAGACCCCGCGGAGGATCAGACCTTGCGCCACTGCGGCACCCACGCGCCGTCCTCGACGACGTAGTCGCCGAACAGGTCCGGAGCCTCGGTGCGCATCACCTCGCCGATCTTGCCGAAGAGCAGCCGGATCTCCTCCTCGGCGCCGGGCGCGGTGCGGTTCTCCAGGGTGTGGCGCAGGGTGCGGACGTTGGCCGTCCAGACCAGGCCGGTGCCGACGCCCTCGGGCGCGAACCGGCGCATGAACGAGGTCTTGTGCTTCTTCTCCTTGAACGGCACGCCCTCGTCGTCCAGGCCGAAGTGCGCGGCCATCCAGCCCTGGAACTCCTCCATCTGCTCCAGCATGGCGGTGGCGCGCTTCATCAGCTCGGTGTCCTCGCGGGCCCACTCCGGGAACCAGAAGGGGATGTCCTGCAGCCGGACGAACCGCAGCGACTCCTGCGAGATGGCCACGCCCGGGCGGTGCCGGACGAGCTCGTGGGTCAGCACCCGGCTCACGTTGTGCAGGACGAAGCTGAAGCTGACGTGCTCCAGCACCGAGCCGTGCAGGCTGCGCAGGATGTTCTCCAGGTACTGGCCGGAGTCGGTGCGGATCTTGGTGACGTTGGGGTTGAGGCCCGGCTCCCAGGAGCGGTAGCAGAGCCGCCCCGCGAACTCGGCGAGGTTCTGCGGGTCGTTGAGCTCGTCGTCGAGCTCCCCGCGGTCGAGCCGCTCCAGCCAGCCCTCCCCGCCCACCTCCCGCAGGTACCGGGCGACCTCGTCGTAGTCCAGTTCGGGCCGCGCAACGAGGAACACCTCGGGCTCGACGCTCTTCACTCTCGTTCCCCCTACGGGTCGTTTCCGTCGCCCCTTAGGAAACCACCCCGCCACCCCGGCCGCGACCTGGGGCACGGCCTTCGGGGGTCATGAGCGTCCTGGATCACGCTCATGGGGTCGTGGCGCACACTGGAGAGGTTCGTCCAGCTAGGAGGGTTCTATGCCATCGGAACTGACAGTGCTGGGAGCCTGCCCGCTGGACTGCCCCGACGGCTGCTCCTGGGTCGTCACCGTGCGGGACGGGGCGGCGGTCCGGCTGCGCGGCAACCCCGGCCACCCGTACACGCGCGGGGCGCTGTGCGCGAAGGTGAACCGGTGGCTGGAGCGCGCCGCCCAGCCGGACCGCATCCTGCACCCGATGCGCCGCGTGGGCGCCAAGGGCGAGGGGCGGTTCGAGCGCATCGGGTGGGACGAGGCGCTCGACGAGATCGCCGCGCGGCTGCAGGACGTCGCCCGGGAGCACGGCGGCGAGGCGATCTGGCCCTACTGGGGGACGGGCACGCTCGGCTACCTGCAGGGCCTCGAAGGGTATTCCGGCCGGCGGTTCTTCAACGTGCTCGGCGCCTCGGCCCACAGCGCCGACATCTGCTCGGCGGCGGGCAGCGCCGGGATGGCCGAGGCGGTCGGCTCGCCGGGCGGCATGGACCCCGAGGACCTGGCGCACGCCCGGCTCGTCCTGCTGTGGGGCACCAACCCGCTGACCAGCGGGCACCATGTGTGGAAGTTCGTCCAGGACGCGCGGAAGGCGGGCGCGCACCTGGTCGCGATCGACCCGGTGCGGACGCGGACGGCGCGGCAGGCGGACGAGCACCTGGCGCCGCTGCCCGGAACGGACGGGGCGCTCGCGCTCGGCCTGCTCCACGTCATCGTGGGGCTCGGCGCGCAGGACGCGGACTTCCTGGCCCGGGGGACGCTCGGATGGCGGGAGTTCCGCGACCGGATCGCCGAGTACCCCCCGGACCGGGCCGCGCGGATCACCGGCGTCCCGGCGGACCGCATCGTGGCGCTCGGCGAGCGGATCGCCCGCACCCGCCCCACCGCGATCCGCGCGACGCAGGGTCTCCAGCGGCACTCCGGCGGCGGGGCCGCGCTGCGGCTGATCGCCGCCATCCCCGCCGTGACCGGCGACTGGGCGAGGCGCGGCGGCGGGCTCGCGTTCTCCACGTCCGGCCACGTGAAGCTGGACAAGGCCGCGCTGTGGCGCGACGACCTGCGCCCCCGCCCGGTGCGGACGCTGTCGATGAGCCGCCTCGGCGAGGGGCTGCTGGACGTCCAGGACCCGCCCGTCAAGGCCCTGTTCGTCATCGCGGCCAATCCCGCGGGCAGCACCCCGCACCAGAACAAGGTGCGCCGGGGCCTGGCCCGCGACGACCTGTTCACCGTGGTCCTGGAGCAGTTCCCGACCGACACCGTGGACTACGCCGACATCGTCCTGCCCGCGACGGCGCAGCACGAGCACACCGACCTGCACGAGGGCTACGGTCACCTGTACCTCACCTGGAACGAGCCCGCGGTGGCGCCGCCCGGCGAGTGCCTGCCGACGACCGAGACCTTCCGCCGCCTGGCGCACCGGATGGGCCTGCGGGAACCGGCCCTCTACGACTCCGACGAGAGCCTCGCCGAACAACTGCTGGCGTCGGACCACCCGTGGATGGCGGGCGTCACGCTGGACCGGCTCCGCAAGGAGGGGTTCGTGCGCATGTCGGTCCCGGACCCGTTCCTGCCGTACGCCGACGGCTTCCCCACCCCGTCCGGGCGGTTCGAGTTCCGCTCGTCCGCCGCGGGGCTCGCCGGCTACGTCCCGCCCGCGGAGGTCGCCGACGAGGAGCGGGCCGGGAGATACCCCCTCGCCCTGGTCTCGGCCGCGTCCCACGAGTTCCTCAACACCCAGTTCGCCAACAACCCGGAGTTGAGGCGCCGCTCGGGCGGACTCGCCGTCCGCCTCCACGAGGACGACGCGCGGGCGCGGGGCCTGGTCGACGGGCAGCGCGTCGTGGTCGGCAACGAGCGGGGATCCTTCGAGGCCGTCCTGAAGATCACCGACGAGGTCCGCCCCGGCGTCGCGGCGACGGGCAAGGGCCACTGGGCCAAGCTCTCCGGCGGCTCCAACGCCAACGCCGTGGTCGACGAGCGCGCCACCGACCTCGGCGGCGGCCCCGTCTTCCACGACACCCGCGTGGAGGTCACCGCCCTGCCGGCGCCACCGCCGCCGGCCGGATGAGCGGGAGGCGGTACTCCGTGGATGACCCCCGCGAGACGGCGGCGTCAGCGGAGGCGGCCGGCGGTGTGGAGGTGGTCGAAGATGATCTGGTCGACCGGGGCCACGCGGGGGCGGTCGGCGGGCCCCATCCTGCCGGGCCGCGGCTTTCCGCGAGGGCGGGAAACGTGATCTTTGTGAGCGGTACGGTGTGGCCTGGAGGGATCGATGACGTTTCAGGCCGATACCGGCGCTGTGCTCGACCGCGCCAGGAGGTACGAGCGGCAGGGCCGGGCCGAGGAGGCCGCGGCCGCCTACGCGAACGCCGCCGACGCCATGGAGGCGCGCGGCGACCTGGCGTCCGCCGCCGCGGCGCGGGCGCGGTACGCGCGGGCGCTCGCCGCCGCGGGGAGGACCGGCGAGGCGCAGCGCGTCCTCGACGTCCTGGACCGGGCGGCCGGCGCGATGCCGGCCGAGGTCAGGGCCGGGCTGGACGCCCAGGCGGCGCACGTCCTGGCCGCCGCGGGCCGGACGGGCGAGGCCGCGCGCCGCGCCTGGGCCGCGATGTCGGGGTTCGGGTCGCTGCGCGACCCCAAGCGCGCCGGAGCCGCGGGCGCGCACGCCGCGCGGCTGATCCTGAAGGACGCGGGCCCGCGCGGCGCGCTGCGGCCGCTGCGCGAGCTGCTGGCGCAGATGCCGCCCGGCGGCGAGGCGTACCGGCAGGTCGCCCAGCTGCTCGCGGACGCCGAGCGGCGCCCCGACCGCGACCACGACGTCCTCGTCACCGACCCCGGCAGCGCCGCCTGGGGGCGGCTCGCCGCGGCCCTCGCCGTCGGCGCCCATCTGGCCGTCGGCAACGGTGTCGCCTGGAACAGCCTGGCCGACGACGAGAGCGCCCGCGACGACCGGGTGCTGCTGGAGCGCGACTGGGGCATCACCGGCACCGAGAGCTGGCGCGAGCAGATGGACGCGCTGCTCGACGCCCGCAACAGCGACCCGGCGATCCAGATGGTGCTCGACCGGCGCGGCCGGGGCACCGGCAAGCGGGCCTGGCAGGACGCGATCGTCGCCTGGTGCGGCGAGCGCGACATCTCCGAGCAGACCGTCCGGGAGGTCCTGGACCTCTCCGAGGCGGTCCTGCGCTACGAGGCGCGGTTCCGGGCGGACGGCCTGCTCCCGCCCGACGGCCGCGTCGAGAGCGTCTTCGGCTACGACCTCGGGCGCGCGGTGAACATGGCCCGCTGGGGCCTGAACGCCGGGTACTGCGACGCCGAGGAGGCCGAGAAGTGCGTCCTCACGGCGGGGCACCGCGCCCACCAGACGTACGCGTCGTGGCAGGAGTTCTCGGCCGGGTACGTCCTCGGCCGGATGCTGCGGTTCGACGAGGGCGAGTTCGGCGAATGGTACGAACGCTCCCTCACCGGCCACCGCATCCTCGCCGAGGACCCCGGCAGCCCGTGGCGGCGCATGGCCTGGGGCTGACCGTCCGGCTCAGACCAGCGCGTCGATCTCGGCGGTGATCGCCTTGCGCCCCTCCTCGTCCAGCGACGAGGCCGTCACGGCGTTGCGGGCCAGGGAGGCCAGCTCGGCGCGGCCGAGCCCGAACGCCTCGGCCGCGACGCGGTACTCGCCGGTGAGGGTCGTGTTGAACATCGGCGGGTCGTCGCTGTTCAGGGTGACGAACAGCCCCTCCTCCAGCATCCGCGGCAGGGGGTGGGCGCCGAGGTCCGCGACCTGGCCGGTGCAGACGTTGGAGGTCGGGCACACCTCCAGCGGCAGCTGGGTCTCGCGCAGGTGGGCGACGAGGCGGGGGTCGTCCAGGCAGTTGGTGCCGTGGCCGATGCGCTCGGCGCCGAGCCCCTCGACGGCCTCCCAGATCGTCTCCGGGCCGCTCATCTCCCCCGCGTGCGGGACGCTGCGCAGGCCGGCGGCGCGGGCGGCGGCGAACGCGTCGCGGAACGCGTCCCGGAACGGCGCGCGGGCCTGCTCGATGCCGCCGATCCCGAACCCGACGAGCGTCTCCGGCGGGTGGTGCAGCGCGTGGTCGAGGGTGCCGCGGGCGCCCTCGGCGCCGAACTCGCCGGGGATGTCGAAGATGTAGGCCAGGCCGAGGCCGAACCGGTCGCGGGCCTCGCGGGCGGCGAGGTCGAGCGCCTCGGTCACCGCGGGCATCGGCATCCCGGCCCGCTGGTGGGTGTAGGGCGTGACGGTCAGCTCGACGTACCGGACGTTCTGCGCGGCGAGGTCGCGGGCGATGCCGGAGACGAGCGTGCCGACGTCCTCCGGGGTGCGGACGAGGCTCGACACCGACTCGTACACCTCGGCGAAGTGCGGGAAGTCGCGGAACTCGTAGAAGGCGCGCAGCTCGCGCTCGTCGGCGGGGACGGACCCGTCCGGGTGGCGGCGGGCGAGTTCGAGGACGGTCGGGACGGAGGCGGAGCCCACGAGGTGGACGTGGAGCTCGACCTTCGGGAGGGCGTCGATGAACGCCGCGATGCTCGTGTTGTCGGTAGGCACGCCGCGAAATTAACAGCGATCCGGCGTGCCGGGACAGGCGAACGCGGCGAACCTCCCACGAAATTGTCAGGAACCCTCCCCGTTCGGCAGGATGGGCACCGTGCGCGCCGCCCGACTGATCTCCGCCGTGCTCCTTCTGCAGTCCCGGGAGACGATGACCGCCGCCGAGCTGGCGCGCGAGCTGGAGGTGTCCGAGCGCACCGTCTACCGCGACATGGAGGCGCTGTCGGCGGCCGGGGTGCCGGTCTACGCCGACCAGGGGCGGGGCGGCGGGTACCGGCTGGTCGGCGGCTACCGGACGCGGCTCACCGGGCTCACCCGCGAGGAGGCCGAGGCGCTGTTCCTGTCCGGCCTGCCCGGCCCCGCCGGCGACATGGGGCGCGCGGACGCGCTCGCGGCCGCCGAGCTGAAGGTCCTCGCCGCGCTGCCGAAGGCCCTGCGCGACGCGCCCGCCCGCGCGAACCAGCGCTTCCACCTCGACGCGCCCGGCTGGTTCGGCGAGAGCGGGCCGCCGCCGCTACTGCGCGACCTCGCCCGCGCGGTGTGGGACGACGAGACCGTGGAGCTGCGCTACCGCCGCAAGGACTCCGAGGTCACCCGGACGGCCGAGCCGTACGGGCTCGTCCTGAAGAACGGCGTCTGGTACCTGGTCGCGCGGGCCGGGGGCGGGCACCGCACGTACCGGGTGGACCGCGTCGCCGCCGTGCGCCCCACCGGGGAGTTCTTCGAGCGCGACGAGGACTTCGACCTCGCCGGGCACTGGCGCGTGCAGGCGGCCGCCTTCGTGCGGTCGGTGCTGCGCGAGGAGGCCGTGGTGCGCCTGTCCCCGGCCGGCATGCGGATCCTGCGCTACGCCGTCGAGCCGTACGCCGCCCGCCAGGCGGCGGCCGCCGCGGGCGGGCCCGACGAGCGCGGATGGGTGGTGACCACGCTGCCCGTCGAGTCGGCGGCCGTCGCGGCGTCCGAGCTGATGCGGCTCGGAGCCGAGGTCGAGGTCCTCGCCCCGCCGGAGCTGCGGGAGCGGATGGCGGACGCGGCCGCCCGCCTGGCGGAGCTGTACCGGACGGCGGACCGGCCGCCCGGCTAGTCCTGCTTGCGCGCGATCGCCTCGGCGAGCTCCTCCTTGGTCATCTTCGAGCGGCCCTGGACGTCGAGGGCGGCGGCGCGGTCGTACAGCTCGCGCTTGCTGCTGCCCTCGACGTCCACTCCGCCGAAGCTCCTGCCCTTGCCGTGGCGCGCGTCGGGGTTCTTCGCCCGCGGGTCGGACGGCCCCTTGTGCCCCTTGGGGACCCACCGGTCCCCGCGCTTCTCGAACCTGTGCTTGAGCGCCGAGTACGCGGTGCGGTGCGCCCGCTCGCCCTCGCCGTAGGTCTCGACGGCGGAGTCGTGGGCCTTGGCGAAGGTCTCCTGGGCCTCCTTCGGGGAGCGCTGGAGCGTGCCGGGAAGCTCCTCCTTCCGCGGCTCGCCGCTCTTGTCCGTCATCGGCATGGCTCCTCCTTTCACGAGTCTCCACGCCGGATAACCGGTCAGCGCGCCCTCAAACCGGTACGGCGGGGCCCGCCGGCTACCGGTAGCCGGCGACGTCGGCGGGAAGGCCCCCGTCGATCACCTCGACGACGTAGCGCCAGGCGTCGGGGCGGCTGCCGTCGGCGTCGGTGAACCCGTAGACCTGGGCGAGCCCGCCGCTGGACAGCGACGCCCCGTTCCAGCGCGCCCGCTCGGGGTCGGCGGCCAGGGCCGCCACGGCGCGGCCCACGAAGGCCGGCGACTCGGAGATCGCGAAGTGCGGCGTCTTCCGGGTGGCGTCGCGCCAGGTCTCCTCGGTGACGCCGTAGTTGTCGAGCATCGCCTCCGAGCGCAGCCATCCCGGCGTCAGCGAGAGGGCCGTCGCGCCGTAGGACGCGATCTCCTCGGACTGGGCGAGGGCCATCCGGAGGACGGCGCACTTGGCGAGGTCGTAGAAGTAGCCGCACTCCTTGCGGTACGCCGCGTTGTACTCGGCGGTCCCGTCCGTGACCTCCACGACGAGGCCGCCCGGCCGGCGGATCAGCAGCGGCAGGGCGCAGTGGCTGGTGATGGCGTGGGTGTCGATGGCCAGCCTGAGCATGCGCAGGCCGTCGTCCAGGGACTGCTCCCACAGCGGTCTGCCGAACTCGAAGAGCCGGTCCCCGCCCCAGATGTCGTTGACGAGGACGTCCAGCCGCCCGTGCTCCTCGTCGATGCGGCGCACGAGGGCGGCGACCCGCGCCGGGTCGAGGTGGTCGACCTGGACGGCGACGCCCTCGCCGCCCGCGGCCGTGACCAGCTCGGCGGTCTCCTCGATGGTCTCGGGACGGTCCATCTCCGACCGGTGGGTCCGGGTGGACCGTCCCGTCACGTAGACGGTCGCGCCCGCGGCGCCGAGCTCGACGGCGATTCCCCGTCCCGCTCCGCGCGTGGCGCCCGCGACCAGTGCGATCTTTCCAGTCAGTGCACGACTCATGGGGACGATGCTGGCACCGAAACCTGACAGGTCACGTCAGGGTTTTCGCCCCGGTCGGCCGGGTTTTCGGTCAGGTGAAGATGCTCACCCCGCCCGGGCCGACGAGGAGGCCGACGACGATGAGGACGATGCCCCAGAGGAGGTCGCGCCGCGCGAGGATCACGTAGATGCCGGCGATCACCAGGATGACCGCGATGAGCCACAGGATTGTCATCATGGACCCCGGCGTCCCCCCAGGGAGACCCAAGAAACCCCAATCTCTTTGCGGATGACCGAATTACCCGTTTTGTTACAGAGGGGGAAGGCCGAGCCTCCCCCTCCCCCTCCGCGCGACGACGGCGATCATCCGCGCCCCGACCGGGGCGTCAGCCCGCGGCGCGGCACAGGCGGAGGACGTTGGCGACGATGCGGTGCCCTGCGCCCCCGGCCGCGGTGAGGATCGACTCCGGGTGGAACTGCACGGCCCAGCGCCGCCGCGCCGGGTCCTCGATCGCCATGACGACGTCCCCGGTCAGCGCCGTTACCTGGAACCCCTTCACCCGGTCGGGCGTGGCGTGCAGCGAGTGGTAGCGGGCGGCGGTGAACTCCCCGGGCAGGCCCTCGAACAGGTCGCCCCCCTTCACCTCCACCCGGCCGGGCTTGCCGTGGGAGGGCTCGGGCAGCAGCGACAGCTCGCCGCCGGCGTGCTCCACCATCGCCTGCAGCCCGAGGCACACGCCGAAGACCGGCAGCCTCCGGGCGTCCAGCTCGTCCAGGAGCGCGCGGGTGCCGAAGTCCTCCGGGCGTCCGGGGCCCGGCGACAGCACGACCAGGTCGGGCGCGTGCTCGTCCAGCAGCCGCAGCGGGAACCCGTGCCGCAGGGTCACCACGGAGGCGCCGTGCTGCCGGAAGTAGTCGGCGAGGGTGTTGACGAACGAGTCCTCATGGTCGACGAGCAGCACCCTGACGCCCTCGCCCGGCTGCGCGGGGAGCGGCGCCTCCTGCGGCACGACCCCGGCGCCCTTCCGCGCGGCGGCGAGCGCGCCCAGCAGGGCGCTGGCCTTCAGGTGCGTCTCGCGCTCCTCCTCGTCGGGGTCGGAGTCGTAGAGCAGCGTCGCCCCGGCCCGCACGGTCGCCACCCCGTCGCGGATCTGCGCGGTCCGCAGCGTCAGCCCGGTGTTCATCGAGCCGTCGAAGCCGACGCAGCCGACCGCGCCGCCGTACCAGCGGCGGGGCGAGTCCTCGTGGTCCTCGATGAACTGCATCGCCCACGCCTTCGGCGCGCCCGTGACCGTCACCGCCCACATGTGGGTGAGGAACGCGTCGAGCGCGTCGAAGCCCGGGCGCAGCCGCCCCTCGATGTGGTCGACGGTGTGAATGAGCCGGGAGTAGATCTCGATCTGCCGGCGGCCGAGGACGCGCACGCTGCCGGGCACGCAGATCCGGGACTTGTCGTTGCGGTCCACGTCGGTGCACATGGTCAGCTCGGACTCGTCCTTCGCCGAGGACAGGATCGTGCGGATCTGCTCGGCGTCCTCCAGCGGGTCGGCGCCGCGCCTGATCGTCCCGGCGATCGGGCAGGTCTCGACGCGGTCGCCGCTGACCCGGACGAACATCTCGGGCGACGCGCCGACCAGGAACTCGCCCTCGCCGAGGTTGAACAGGAACTCGTACGGGGCCGGATTGGACTCCCGCAGCCGCTCGAAGAACGCCGCGGGCGCGTCGCAGCGCCCGTACATCGCGTGCCCCGGCGTCACCTCGAAAAGGTCGCCCCTGACGAACTTGTCCTTGGCGTCCCGCACCATCTGCGCGTACACGCCGGGGACGGGCTGCGCCGGGACGGCGGCCCGCCGCCGGACCGGCGTCGCCCCGGTGCCGCGCGGCAGCCCCGCGGTGCCCGACCCGTCGACCTCGAACTCGTAGGAGATCCGGTGCGAGGTCTCGCGCTTGCGGTCGACGACGACCATCTCGTCGGCCAGGTGCAGGACGAGGTCGCGCTGGTCGTCGGGGCGCTCCAGCCGCGTCCGCAGCGGCTCGAACTGCAGCGACAGGTCGTACCCGAACGCCCCGTACAGACCGAGGTGCGGATCGTCGCAGCGGAACAGGTCGACGACCGCGCGCAGCGCGGTGAAGACGGTCGGCTGGCGGCTGCGCTCCTCTTCGGCGAAGAAGCCCTCGGCCGGCGGGACGAAGACCTCGAACAGGCCGGGCTCGTCGGTCCGCACCTCGCCGACCTCGCGCAGCGCGCCCGCCAGCGCGGGCAGGACGACCCGGCCGCGCCCGTTCAGGGAGCGGACGGCGACCGTCCGGCCGCGCGCGACGATCTCCAGGCAGGGATCGACGTAGGCCATGTGCCAGCGGCTGTAGCGGCCCGGGTACTCCATGCCGGAGCTGAGCACGCCGCCGCGCCGCTCCCCCACGGCGGCGACGAGGACGTTCAGCGCGTCGGACTTGCGCTCGGAGTCGACCGGGACGGCGGTACGGGTCACCCGTACGCCCCCGGCCGTGACGAACTCGCTGGTCAGCGGCTGTCGTGAGACGGTCTCCACCGCGGTGGCCCCTCATGTCGGGCCCCCACCGGGCGTCGCGAACAGGAAACGACCGCCGGTGAGGGCGGTCGCCTGGTCGTGAACACGCGCGAACCGGCACCGCCTCAGCGGCGCCACCACCACCGGGAGGCTGCGGTTCGCATGCGGCGAGGCTACCACGGGCGCACGGTTCCCTACCTGGCGCTTCCCGGCGTGGAGCGATCCACCGAAGTCGTGCCGCGGCCGATATCGGGCTGTGACCAGGGCGTGTGTAGGCTCGCCCGGCCGCACCCCCGGCACGGTCCCGTCGCGCGACCCGGGCGGACCGTGCGCGGGCCAGACGAGGAGGACCCCATGACTCCCGACGACTCCCGGGAACCGACTCCGACCCAGCCCCCGCCGCCGGGCGCCGACCGCACCGACCGGAGCCCCTGGAACTGGCTCCTGGTCGTTCCCGTCGTGCTCCCGCTGCTCACGCTGCTCTACAACAGCGATGAGCCCCGCCTCGCGGGCTTCCCCGCCTTCTACTGGATCCAGCTGGCCTTCATCCCGCTGGGCGTCGCCTGCACCGTCCTCGTGTACCAGATGACGAAGAAGCGGGGCTGAGCCGATGGCACGCGACCACCTCACCGAGATCATCATCTTCGCCGTCCTGTTCCTGCTGGTCAGCGGGATGGGCTTCGTCGCCGCCCGGTGGCGGCGGCCCGACTCCATGCACAGCCTTGACGAGTGGGGCCTCGGCGGCCGCAGCTTCGGCAGCTGGGTCACCTGGTTCCTGATCGGCGGCGACCTCTACACCGCCTACACGTTCGTGGCCGTCCCCGCCCTGGTGTTCGGCGCGGGCGCGGCCGGATTCTTCGCCGTCCCGTACACGATCGTCGTGTACCCGCTGGTGTTCCTGGTTCTGATCAAGCTCTGGTCGGTCTCGCACGTGCACGGCTTCGTGACGCCGGCCGACTTCGTCCGGGCCCGCTTCGGCTCCCCGACGCTGGCGCTCGTCATCGCGATCACCGGCATCGTCGCCACGATGCCCTACATCGCGCTGCAGCTGGTCGGCATCGAGGCGGTGCTGAAGACGATGGGCGTGAACGGGCACTGGCCGATCATCATCGCGTTCGTGATCCTCGCGGCCTACACCTACCAGTCCGGGCTGCGCGCCCCCGCGCTGATCGCCTTCGTCAAGGACGTGCTGATCTACCTGGTCATCATCGTCGCGGTGCTGTACATCCCGGCGAAGCTCGGCGGCTGGGGCGACATCTTCGACGCGGCCAAGGCCAAGTTCGACAAGACCCCCGCGCCCGGAGACGGCATCACGATCGCCGGCAGCGGCCAGCTGAACTACGCGATGCTGGCGCTCGGCTCCGCGATGGCGCTGTTCCTCTACCCGCACAGCATCACCGGCGTGCTGGCCAGCAGGAACCGCAACGTGATCAAGCGGAACATGGCGGCGCTGCCCGCCTACAGCTTCGTGCTCGGCCTGATCGCGCTGCTCGGCTACATGGCCGTCGCGGCGGGCGTGAAGCCGGTCACCACGGACGGCAAGCCCGACACCAACACCGTGGTCCCGCAGCTGTTCGACCACATGTTCCCCGACTGGTTCGCCGGCGTGGCGTTCGCCGCCGTCGGCATCGGCGCGCTGGTCCCGGCGGCGATCATGTCGATCGCGGCGGCCAACCTGTTCACCCGCAACATCTACAAGGAGTACATCCGCCGCGACGCCGACGCCAGGGAGGAGGCGACCGTCAGCAAGCTGGTCTCGCTGATCGTCAAGGCCGGCGCGGTCGTGTGCATCCTCGCGCTCGACCCCGAGTTCTCCATCGACCTGCAGCTCATCGGCGGCGTCATCATCCTGCAGACGCTGCCGGCGGTGGGTCTCGGCCTCCTCACCCGCTGGTTCCACCGCGGCGCCCTCATCGCCGGCTGGGCCGCCGGCATGGCGGCCGGCCTGTGGATGCTGTACCGGATCCCGAACCCGGCGAAGGGCAAGGAGCACTTCGGCGGCTCGGCCTACCCGCTGAGTGACCTCGGCCTGGACACCAAGACGACGGTGTACGTCGGCATGCTGGCGCTCGCCGTCAACGTGGTCGTCGCGGTCGCCGGCACCCTGGTCTGCAGGGCCGCCAAGCTCGCGGACGGCGAGGACGCGACGCGCGCGGCGGACTACCTCGCCGACGAGGGCGACCCGCGGGTCAAGGATCTGGAGCTGGAGGCCAGCACCTGATCCGGCCCGGCCGGCCACCGGCGGCGCCGACCCGTCAAGATCCCCGGACTGACCGGGAGCGGACGGGCGGCGCCGCCTGCGCCTTCCGCGGTGGCCGGATCAGGCGCGGCCGGGCGGCAAACTATTAGGTTACTTTCCTATTCATGCCGAACCGACTCGCGGCCGTGCTGTCGGCCGCCGCGCTCGCCGCGAGCCTCGCGGCGATCGTCACGCCGGGAGCCGCCGCCGCGGCCTGCCGCCCGGACGCGCGCGATCTCATGGTCACCTACCAGCCGGTGGACCATACCGTCGCCGACGCGCAGTACCACCGCGCGCGGCTGACCATCGACAACCACGACGACCGCTGCGCGCTGGGCGCCGGCGGATGGGCGATGTACTTCAACGCCGTCCGCCGGCCCGCCGCCGTCCTGGACGGGGCGGCGGGCGACTCCGCCCGCGCGCGGCTCGCGGGCCAGGGCCTCGCGATCACCCGGGCGGACGCCGCGCGGAGCGGCGACTTCTACACGCTCAGGCCGGGGGACGGCTTCGCGCCCGTCGGGCCCGGCGAGCGGCGCGCGATCGACGTCGACTTCGAGCTGTGGGCGGTCCACAAGTCCGACGCGCCCGCCGGGTGGACGATCGCCTTCGGCGGCGGGCGGCCGTCGTGGGTCCCGGCCAAGGCGCTGCTGGACCCGGCGGATCCGAAGCAGACCACCGCGTTCTCGGGCGACCACCGGCCCGTGCAGACCGCCGCGTCGCGCTATGCCGAGAACACGGCGCGCAGGCTCGACCTCACGCTGCGGCAGAGCATCGTCCCGCAGCCGCTGTCGGCCGCGGCCTCCGGCGGCACGGTCGCGATCGGCGGCGGGTCGCCCGTCTCGGCGCCGCGCTCGCTGCGCCGGGAGGCGGGCTACCTGCGCTCCGCGCTGACCGACGTGGCCGGCGGGCGCGGCGCGCCCGTCGCGCTGAGCGTCGACCCGAGGCTCGACGCCGACCGCGACGGCGAGCCCGACCCCGAGGGCTACACGCTGACCGCCGACGGCGGCGGAGTCAGGATCGTCGGCGCCGACCGCGCCGGGGTCCTCTACGGCGTCCAGACGCTGCGGCAGCTCGTTCCCGCGGGCGCCTACGCGGCGGCGAGGGGACGGCCCGCGTCCACGGTCGAGGTGCCGCGCGCGAGGATCTCCGACGCGCCGCTGTTCGGCTACCGGGGCCTGCAGATCGACGTGGGCCGCCACTTCGAGACCAAGCGGACCGTCGAGAAGTTCCTCGACCTGATGAGCTTCACCAAGCTCAACCGGCTGCACCTCGGCCTGACCAACGACGAGGGCTGGCGGCTGCAGATCCCGGGGCTGCCCGAGCTGACCGGGTTCGGCTCCGGCCGCGCCTTCGACCTCAAGGAGACGGAGGCTCTGCACCAGGGCATGGGGTCGGCGAACGACCTCGGCCCCGGCGACGGCATCTCCGGCAAGGCGGCCGGGCCGGCCGAGGCCAACCTCGGCCGGGAGCCCGCCTACCAGGGCTTCGAGCAGGGCACGCTCAACTTCGTCGGCAAGGGGAGCGGCTTCTACTCCGTACAGGACTTCGAGGAGATCCTCAGATACGCGACCGAGCGGCACGTCGAGGTCGTCCCCGAGCTGAACTTCCCGGCGCACGCGCGCGCCGCGGTCCAGTCGATGGAACGCCGGTACCAGCGGACGCACGACTCCGCGTACCGGCTGCTGGACCCGGCCGACACGAGCCGGCACACCAGCGTCCAGTACTACACCGACAATCTCGCGAATCCGTGCCTGCCCAGCACGTACGCCTTCCTGGACAAGGTCGCCTCCGAGGTGGCGAAGATGTACGAGCGCGCGGGCGCCCCGCTCAACCGGCTCAACCTCGGCGGCGACGAGCCGCCGGGCCCGCCCGAGGGGTGGTGGTCGGGGTCCCCGGCGTGCCAGAAGGCGCCCGAGACGGCCGGCAGGTCCGGTGAGGAGCTGAAGGAGCTGTTCTTCACCCGCTGGAACGCCATCGCGCATAAGTACGCCCCCGCGACCGCCGGCTGGGAGGACATCACCGACCCGACGCGCTCGTTCCGCCTCAAGGGGTTCACGCCGCTGCCCTGGCAGAACGTCTGGGGCTGGGGACGCGAGGACTGGGCCTACCGGTTCGCCAACGAGGGCACCCCGGTGATCCTCGCGCACGCCACGAACCTCTACATGGACCTCGCCTACAACAAGGACCCGGACGAGCCCGGCTACTACTGGGCCGCCTACGTGGACGAGAAGAGCACCTTCACCTACCAGCCGTTCGACGTGTACGCCAACGCCACCGAGGACCGCTGGGGCAACCCGGTCACGCCGAACCCGTCCTGGACGAAGCTGACCGCCGAGGGCCGCAGGAACATCCTCGGCCTGGAGGCGCAGCTGTGGGCCGAGAACGGCAAGGCTCCAGGGATCCGCGAGTACCAGGCGTTCCCGAAGCTGCTCGGCGCCGCCGAGCGGGCCTGGAACCGCGACACCCCCGCACCGGACGAGATGGACGCGGCCTGGGGCGTCTTCAGCAACACGCTCGGCCAGAAGACGTTCCCGCTCCTGTCGTTCTACAAGCCGGTGGGCCTGAGCGGCGCCGGGGTGAACTACCGCGTCCCGCCGCCCGGCGCGAAGGTCTCCGACGGGACGCTGGCGGCGAACGTCCGTGACCCGGGCCTGGCGGTCGAGTACTCCACCGACGGCGCGAACTGGCGGCCGTACGCGGGGCCCGTGCGGGTCGGCGCGTACGCGCTCGCCCGGACCCGGAGCGCGGACGGCCGCAGCAGCCGCATCTCCCCGGCCGGCGTCCCGGCCTGGCGGAACAGCACGGCCTACAAGGCGGGGGCGCTGGTGAGCCACCAGGGCGAACTCTTCCGGGCGACCCGCGACGGCTCCGGCGGGGAACCCGGGCGCGACCCCGGCCACTGGGCGCTCCTCCAGTAGCCGGGCGCCTCCCGACCGGCACGGCGACGGCCCGGTTCGTCCGCTCACGCGGACGGCCGGGTCGTTTTCTTTTCGGCTCTTGACAGGCGGATAGGTGAACATCGAAGGTGTGTGAACGATCACGTTAACGTTAATGTGACGCCGCCGACAACGGAAGGCCTCCTCGCATGAGGACACCGCGTCCCCCCGCCCGCCCCCTCGCGGCCCTGACGGCCGCCCTCGCCGCCGCGGCGCTGCTCGCCCCCGCCGCGGGCGCGCAGGCCGCGCAGGGCCCGCACCGCAAGATCGACCTGCGGATCGCGACCTACAACACCTGCGGGCACGGATGCCTGCCGACCACGCAGGCCTGCGTGGACACCATCGGGCGCGACTGCGCCACCAAGCTCGAACCGTGGGCCGACGGGCGCGCCGCCCGGGTCGCCGACGACATCGTCCGCGCGCGCGCCGGGGTCGTCGTCACCCAGGAGATCGGCAACAACGCCACCCCGACGCAGCCCGGCGTGGACGTGGAGTCGTTCCGCGCCCCGCTGACCAAGGCGATGGCCGCCCGCGGCTACGCCGAGGCGCCCGCCGACTACGCCGGGACGAGGCACCCCCAGGAGGGCTACCGGCTGCAGTCCGGCGCGGGGCGCTTCACCTACTACGACGCCCGCAGGTTCTCGCACCTGGACGAGCGCGGCCGCGCGCTCCCCCACGACCTGCTCTGGCTGCCGGACTCCACCGAGATCTACGGCAAGACGATGACCTGGAACACCCTGCGCGACCTGCGCACCGGGCTGCGGTTCGTGGTCGTCGACATGCACCTGGAGTACCGCAAGAACGGCGCGACCGACCCCAACGGCTGGACCAAGAACTGGGACGAGGTCCGCTACCTCGACGCGCGCCGGACGGCCGAGTACCTCACCCGGGACAACGCCGACACCCGGCGGCTGCCGATCGTGTTCGCCGGGGACATGAACTCGGCGTCGAAGGAGGACGGCCACAGCGCCTACGACGCCTTCTCCGACGTCGGCTACGCCGACTCGTTCGAGGCCGCGCCCGCGAGCCGCCGCACCGGCGCCGAGTACGCCTCGTTCAACGGCGGCAAGATCCCGCTGCCGAGGTCCGAGGACAAGATCGACCACATCTTCGTCCGCAACGGCACGCGCGTCCTGCAGTGGACGCTCGTCCCGCAGACCACCGCCCAGGCCGGCGAGCCCCGCGACCTGCTGCGGTCCGACCACAACATGGTGCACGCCACCGTGAGGATTCAGGAGCCCACCCGATGACCTCCCCCGCGAGCGAGCGGTCGCTGGCCGCCGAACTGCGCCGGGCCGACCCCGCCCTGTCCCGCTTCAACCCGCTCGACCGGATCCTCGTCCACGACGAGTTCAACACCGGCACGCACGGGTGGATCGAGCTGCTCGGCAACTACGACGGGCACGGGAACCTCGACACCGTCGACGACCACATGCGCGACTTCCGGCCGCCGCAGCTCAGCTCCTGCAACTTCTTCGACGTCGGCACGCACGGCGCGATGTCCGGGACGTACGCGCTGAAGGTCGCGACGCGCCCGGTGGCCGGGCACACCGGCGTCGCGATCCGGCGGCTCACGATGGCCGGCCGGGGGCGCGTGCAGTTCGAGGCGTACCTGACGTTCAAGACCGAGGCGGCCTCGGAGGAGAACCAGGCGGCGTCGAAGGCGGGCGCCGGCGAGTGGGACGCGAACCTGCACCCGTCCGAGCAGCAGTTCGGCGCGTTCACCATCGCGACCGACATCTGCGACGGCGTCCGCTACCACTGCGTCGCCCGCTACCTGAACACCGACCTGGAGAACCGGCTGCGGCGCGAGTGGGTGTACCCGACGGTGCCCGAGCCGACCCCGCGCGAGCACTTCGAAGGCAAGATCAAGCTGCCGCCGACCGCGGACTTCACCGCCCCGGAGCCGGACGACTGGAAGCCGTTCGGCGGCCCGCAGGAACTCTGCTACAACGAAGTGCCCACCAAGGTGAACTGGCACTACGTGCGCTGGGTGATCGACACCAGCACGCGCTCGAACATCGAACTGCAGGTGAACGACACCGTCTACGACATGCGCGACGTGCCGGTGCCGCCGTACGAGGAGGAGTACGGCTCTCTGGGCAACCTGCTGAACTTCTACGTCTCGGTCAGGACGCACACCGACGTGCGCAACTTCCTGTTCCTGGACTCTGTCCTGATCTCGGTCGACTGGTGAGGAGCCCCCAGAGCATGCGCGAGTCGTTCACGGCGGTACTGGAACGCAACCGCACCCTCGCGGGCGGTTTCGCGACGGAGCCGTACGAGGTGGCGTGGGCCGCGGAGGCCCGCTGGTTCGTCCGGACGCTGGAGCGGACCGGGACCGGCACCCTGATGCGGGTCACCACGCAGGTCTCCCCCGACGGCCTGCACTGGTGCGACCTGGACCCCGAGCGGGAGGTGACCGGCGACCTCGTCACCTGGGAGTCGTCCGGCTTCGGCGGCTGGCTGCGGCTGAAGGGCGCCGTCGAGGGCGAGGCCGGCGGCGGCGAGGCGTCGGCGAAGGTCATGATCTACCTCGCGCTGAAGAGCTGAGAGGAGCCGTCATGGACGTGCGCAGGCGCGAGTTCCTCGCCCTGACCGGCCTGGCCGCCTCCGCCGTGGCGCTCGGCGGCTGCGCGGTGCCCGGGGCGGCGGCCGCGCCGGACGGATCGCTGCGCGCCGCGTTCGGGCAGCCGGTCACCGACCTCGACCCCTACAACGCGGGGACGGCGGTCGACGAGGCGTCGCTGATCGTCAAGCGGCTGGTGTTCGACACGCTCGTCCGCTACGAGGGCGGGCGGCTCGCGCCCGGCCTGGCGACGTCGTGGCGGCGGACGGACGACACGACGTGGGTGTTCGACCTGCGCCCCGGCGTCCGCTTCCACGACGGGAGCCCGCTGACCGCGCGGGACGTCGTCGCCTGCGTGGAGCGCACCAAGGCGGTGAAGTCGGCGCAGTCCGCGCTGTGGGCCACGGTGAAGTCCGCGCGGGCCGACGGCGACCACCGCGTCACGTTCGTGACGGACGGCCCGATGGGCACCCTGCCGGTGAACCTGACCCTGCTGTTCATCGTGCCGGCCCGGCGTGTGGCCGACCCGGCGCAGAAGCGCCGCCCGGTGGGCTCGGGCCCGTTCCGCGTGACGGGGTTCACCCCGTCGACCAACGTGGAGCTGGCCCGGTTCGACGGGTACTGGGGAGGCCGCGCCGGGCTGCCCGGCATCTCGATGCCGTTCATCGCCGAGACCTCCAGCGCGATCACGGCGCTGCGCAACGGGGACGTGGACCTGCTGTGGCCCGTCCCGTCCGACCAGCTCGGCGAGGTGCGGGGGCGGCGCGGCGTCAAGGTCCAGACGGTGCCGAGCTGGACCTACTACCTCACGTGGTTCAACTGCGGCCGCAAGCCGTTCACCGACCCGAGGGTCCGGCGGGCGATGTGGCAGGCGCTCGACATGGAGGAGATCGTCGGGAAGCTGTTCGGCGCGGGCGCCGTGCGCATGCGCGCGCCGATCCCCTCGACCGTCTTCGGCTACGCCGAGCAGGCGCCGTACCGGTACGACCCGGCCGCGGCCCGCGCGGCGCTGCGCGCCGCCGGTCTGGGGGACGGCTTCGAGACCACGATGATGTGGTTCGACGCCACCGGCCCCCTCGCCCGGGAGCTGGCCCAGTCGATGATCTCGGCGTGGGCGCGGATCGGGGTCGAGGTCAGGCCGCAGAGCATCGAGAAGGCCCAGTGGCTGCAGCGCCTCAACTCCCTCGACTGGGACATGGAGCTGCAGACCAACACCGTGACGACCGGCGACGCCGCGTTCACCCTCGGCCGGCTCTACACGTCCAAGGCCGACCGGATGGGCTACCGCAACGCCGGGCTGGACGCGGTGCTCGCCGAGGCCGGGCAGGCCGCCGACCCCGGCCGGCGCGAGGAGCTGTACGCGCGGGCCTGCAAGACGATCTGGGACGACGCGGTCGGGATCTTCCCCGCCGCGCTCACCACCGCCTACGGGCTGCGGACCGGGCTCTCCGGCTTCACCCCGGCGGCGAACAACCAGCCGGACCTGTCCACGGTCAGGAGGAACCCATGACACCCCGCCGCAGGGCCACCCTGCGGGACATCGCCGCCGCCCTCGACCTGTCGGTCAACACGGTGTCCCGCGCCCTGGCCGGCAAGGACGCGGTCAGCCCCGAGACCCGCGAGCGGGTGCGGGCCGAGGCCGAACGCCTCGGGTACGTGCCGAACACCATGGCGCGGTCCCTCGTGCAGGGCAACGCGATGACCCTCGGGCTGGTCATCACCAACCCGTCCAACCCCTTCTACACCCGTCTGATCAGCGCCATCGAGGAGCGCGGCCGGGTCCACGGCTACTCGCTGATGCTGATGGTCACCGAGGACAGCGTCGACAACGAGCGGCGCGTCGTGGACGAGCTGATGCGCTGGGGCGTGGACGGCGTCCTGGCGGTGCCCGTCCAGCACGGGATCGACCACTGGGACCGGCTCCGCAAGTCCGGGACGCCGGTCGTCCTGGTCAACCGCGACCTGCCGGGGCTCGACACCGACCTCGTCGGCGTCGACTACTACGACAGCGCGCGGCGCGCCACCGAGCACCTCGTCGCCGAGGGCGCCCGCGACCTGTACCTGGTCGAGGAGGACCTGGACATCTCGCCCGTCGCGGAGCGCGTCCGAGGGTTCCGGTCCGTGCTCGACGAGCACGGCATCGCGGTCCGCGACGACCACATGGTGAAGGTGCCGACCCGGCGCCGCGAGGCCAGCTCGCAGCCGTGGGACCCGGTGGACTCCTACGAGATCGGGCGCGGGCTCGCCGCCCGCGTCGGGCCGGGCGCCGCCGTCCTGGCCGGCAACGACTACTTCGCGCTCGGCGTGTACCGGGCGCTCACCGAGCACGGGCTGAGCATCCCCGGCGACGTCCGCGTCGCCGGGCACGGCGACCACCCGTTCGCCGCCTATCTCGCGCCGCCGCTCACCACGGTCCGGCTGCCGGCCGCCGGGGTCGGCGCCGCCGCGGTGGACCGGCTCCTCGAACGGATGTCGGGCGAGTCCGGCGCGGGCTCCCCGCGGCAGACCCTGCTGCCGGCGGAACTGGTCGTCCGCGCCTCGTCGCGGACCGCGAACGGAGGCGGCTGATGGGACGGTTCCTGCTGAGGCGCGCCGGTCAGGCCCTCATCGTGGCCTGGGGCGCCGTCACGGTCGTGTTCCTCGTCGTGCGCGTCGTCCCCGGCGACCCCGCGACGCTGATCCTCGGACCGGACGCCAGTCCCGCGCAGCTCGCCTCCGTCCGGGCCGACTTCGGGCTGGACGAGCCGCTGTGGCGGCAGTACCTCGCGCACATGGGCGAGATCCTGCGCGGCGACTTCGGCGACTCGTGGCGGCTCGGCGGCGGCGCGATGGGCGCCGTCCTGGACCGGTTCCCCGCCACCCTGACGCTGGCCTCGCTCGCCCTGGTCATCACCCTCGCCGCCGGCTACCCGCTCGGCATGATGTGCGCGCGGCGGCCCGGCAGGATCCTCGACCTGCTGGTCTCCACGGGTTCGCTGGTCGGGCAGGCGGTGCCGTCGTTCTGGCTCGGCATCGTGCTGATCCTGCTGTTCGCGCGGCAGCTGAACTGGCTGCCGAGCACGGCGGGCGGCGGCCCGGAGGCGGTCATCCTGCCCTCGGTGACGCTGGCGCTGCCGTTCGTGGGCTGGCTGGCCCGGCTCGTCCGCAACGGCGCGCTGGAGGAGAGCGGCAAGGACTACGTCCGCACCGCCCGCGCGAAGGGGACCGGCGAGGGCGCCGTGATGTACGTGCACGTGGCGCGCAACATCGCGCTGCCCGTCGTCACCGTCCTCGGGCTGCTGATGGGCAACTTCATCGCCAACGCGGTGATCATCGAGGTCGTGTTCTCCTGGCCGGGCATCGGTTCGCTGATGGTGGACGCGATCACCAACCGCGACTACGCCGTCGTCGAGGCCGCGATCGTCACGATCACCGTCTCCTACATCGCGCTGAACCTCCTCGTGGACGTCCTGTGCGTCGCCCTCGACCCACGTCTCACCCCGGAGAACGCATGAGCGCAGCGAACCGGGGGGGTGGGGGGGTCGCCCCCCCACCCGAAGAACGCATGAGCGCAGCGAAGCAGGGGGCGTGGGGGACCGTCCCCCACAAGGAGGAAGCATGAGTGCCATCGCACCCGCCGCGGTCGCGGTCCCCGCGGCCCGGCGGCGCAGGAGGCTGCCCGCGCGGGCGTGGGCGGGCCTCGCCATCGTCGGGCTGTTCGTCCTGGCGGCCGTGTTCGGGCCGCTGCTGATGCCCTACGACCCGGCCGCGACCGACCTGCCGCACCGGCTGCTGGCGCCGGGCGCCCGGCTCGGGGACGGGTCGGTCGCGTGGCTCGGCACCGACCAGGTCGGGCGCGACCTGCTGTCCGCGCTGCTCGCCGGAAGCCGCGTGTCGCTGCTCGTCGGCGCCGCCACCGTGCTCATCGGCGGCGCCGCGGGCCTGGTGGCGGGGCTCGTGTCCGGCTACTTCGGCGGCTGGACCGACGCCGTCCTGTCCCGGTTCGGGGACGTGCAGCTGGCGTTCCCGTCGATCCTGCTGGCCATCCTCATCGCGGGCGTCCTCGGCCCGAGCGTCACCAACATCGTCATCACGCTGGCGGTGACCCGCTGGGTGATCTTCGCCCGGGTGGTGCGGGCGTCCGCGCTCGCGACCCGGGACCTGGAGTTCGTCGACTCGGCGCGGGTGCTCGGCGCGGGGCACGCGCGGATCCTGTTCCGGCACGTGCTGCCGTCGTGCTGGCAGCCGCTGCTGGTCGCCGCGACCGTGCAGATCGGCCTGGTCATGGTGGCGGAGGCGTCGCTGAGCTTCCTCGGCCTCGGCATCCCGCCGGACCAGGCGTCGTGGGGCGCGACCGTCTCGGCGGGCCGCGACTACCTCGGCTCGGCCTGGTGGATCTCCACGATGCCGGCGATCGCGCTGGCCGCCGTCGTCACCGGCGTCGGCCTCGTGGGCGACGCCTTCCGCGACCTGTCCGACCCGCGCTCGCAGATCTGATGGCGCACATCCCATGGAGGCGCACATGACCGTTCCAGCCGTCGATCACGCGCACGCCCCGGCCTCCGGGGACGTGGCCGCGGAGCTGCGCGACGTGCACATCGGGTTCCGCTCCGGCCGGCAGGTCACGCCGGTCGTGCGGGGCGTCGACCTGCGGCTGCGGCGCGGCCGCGTCCTCGCCCTGGTCGGCGAGTCCGGCAGCGGCAAGAGCCTGACCTCGCTCGCGCTCATCGGGCTGCTGCCGCCCGGCGCGCAGATCACCTCCGGGTCCGTCGTCCTGGAGGGCGAGGACACGGGCGGCTTCTCGGCCCGGCGCTGGCGCGAGACCCGCGGCAGCCGCGTCGCGATGATCTTCCAGGACCCGATGGCGGCGCTGAACCCCGGCTTCGCCGTCGGCCCGCAGATCGCCGAGCCCTTCCGGCGGCGCCTCGGCCTCGGCCGGCGGGAGGCCCGGGAGCGGGCGGTCGCGCTGATGCGCGAGGTCGGCATCGCCTCCGCCGAGTCCCGCTACGGCGACCACCCGCACGAGTTCTCCGGCGGCATGCGGCAGCGCGCGGTGATCGCGATGGCGCTGGCGCTCGGCCCGTCGGTGCTGCTGGCCGACGAGCCGACCACCGCGCTCGACGTCACGGTGCAGGCGCAGATCCTGCGGCTGCTCGCGCGGCGGCAGCGCGAGGCCGACCTCGCGACGCTGCTGGTCTCGCACGACCTCGGCGTGGTGGCGCGGGTCGCGCAGGACGTCGCGGTGATGTACGCCGGGCGGATCGTGGAGCGGGGCCCGCTGGACGCCGTCTACACCCGCCCCGCCCACCCGTACACGCTCGGCCTGCTGGAGGCCGTGCCGGACGCCGGGTCCGGCGGCCGCCTCAAGCCGATCGACGGCGTCCCGCCGGACCCGCGGCACCGTCCCGGCGGCTGCGCGTTCCACCCGCGCTGCCCGTTCGCGACCGACCGGTGCCGCACCGAGGACCCGCCGCTCACCGGAGACGGCGACCGCGCCGTCGCCTGCCACCACTCCGCGGAGGTCGTCGCCTCCCAGCACAGCGAGGAGCCCCGATGACGGCCACCGCGCAGGACACCGAGGTCGTGCTCAGGGTCAGCGGCCTGGAGGCGGGGTACGAGCGCCCCGGCCGCCACGGGTTCGGACGGCGGCGGGTGCCCGTCGTCGCCGGGCTCGACCTGACCGTGCGGGCCGGGCGGACGCTGGGCGTCGTCGGCGAGTCGGGCTGCGGCAAGTCGACGCTGGCGCGGGCCGTGGTGGGGCTGCGCCCGGCGTTCGCCGGGTCGATCGAGTTCGCGGGCGCGGACCTGGCGTCCGTCCCGCCCCGCCGGCGCCGCCGCATGAGCCGCGACCTGCAGATGGTGTTCCAGGACCCCTACACGTCGCTGAACCCGAGGATGACCGTCGCCGACGTCGTCGCCGAGGGCTGGCGCGTCCACCCGGGGATCGTGCCGCGCGACCGGGAGGACGCCGAGGTCGCCCGGCTCCTCGACCTCGTGGGCCTCGCCCCCGAGCACGGCCCCCGGCACCTGCACCAGTTGTCGGGCGGCCAGTGCCAGCGCGTCGCGATCGCCCGCGCCCTGGCGCTGCGGCCGAAGCTCCTGGTGTGCGACGAGGCGGTGTCCGCGCTGGACGTGTCGGTCCGCGCGCAGATCCTCAACCTGCTGGCGGACCTGCAGTCCGAGCTGGGCGTGGCGTACCTGTTCATCTCCCACGACCTGGACGTCGTCCGGCACATCGCCCACGACGTCGCCGTCATGTACCTCGGCACGATCGTCGAGCGGGGGCCGGCCGCCGAGGTGTTCGGCGACCCGCAGCACCCCTACACGCGGGCGCTGCTGTCGGCGGCGCCGTCCGTCCGCGACCGGCCCGGCGACGACGCGGGTGAGATCGTGCTGCGCGGGGAGGTGCCGTCGGCGGCCGAGCCGCCCAGCGGATGCCGGTTCCGGACCCGCTGCTACATGGCCGCCGACGTCTGCGAGCGGGAGACGCCCGCGCTCGTCCCGCGGGACGGGCTGCCCCAGGCGGTGGCCTGCCACTTCGCCGACGGCGCCGGAACGACGGCCCCGCCCGCGCGGGAACGGGCGCCGGAGGGCGGGGGCCGCGAGGGTCAGGCGCGGCCGTAGGCGTCGTCGAGGCGCTCGATGTCGTCCTCGTCGAACCGACCGAAGGCGATCTCCATGACGCGCACGGCCGGGCCGTCCGAGCCGAGCCGGTGGGTCTCCCCCGCGCGGATCAGCACCCGCTCCCCCACCTCCGGGAGGACGCGGCGCCCGGCCACCTCGAACACCGCGCCGGGGTCGAGCGCGACCCACAGCTCGTCGCGGTCGCGGTGCCGCTGGAGGCTCAGCCGCTGGCCCGGCTCCACGTGAATGATCTTCACGGTGGACGGCTCGTTGAGGGTGAAGCGCTCGAAGCGGCCCCAGGGCCGCCGCTCGGTCCGCACGTCCGGCACGGGCCGCGGGTCACGGCGGGCCTGGGGCTGCGCGCCGGTCGGCACGTCGGTCTGCACGGTCACCTCGGGGATCGCGGGTCGTCGGGCGGGCGGGGGCCGCGGGCTTCGGACGCGGCGGCGGGAAGCCCGCCGAGGACGAGGTCGACGAGGCCGTCGACGACGGCCTCGCGCGGCACGTCGTCGGCGTGGTCCAGCCACCAGTCGCCGGCCGTCTGCACCATGCCGACGATCGCGTGGCCCCACACGTAGGCGCGGGTCCGGTCCGCCATCTCCCCCTCGGCGATCATCACCTCGGCCAGCTCCCGGCTCACGTCCCGGATCATGGTGCTCATCGCGCTGTGCGTGGCCGTGTCCTCGGCGCTCGCCCGGTGCATGAGGAACCGGTAGAGGTTGAGGTTCTTGGAGATCGTCGCCAGGTAGGTGTCGATGGTGGAGCGGGTGCGGTCGCGGATCGGGTCGCCGCGGGAGAACTCGTCCCGGATGCCCTCGATCAGCTTGCGCGTGTGCCGCTCGGCCAGCGCCTGGTAGAGGCCGCTCTTGTCGCCGAAGTGGCGGTACAGGATCGGCTTGCTGATCCCCGCCTCCGCGGCGATCGCGGCCATGGACGCCTCGGGCCCCTCGCGCTGGATGACCCGGTCGGCCGCCTCCAGCAGGGCACGGCGGCGGCCGGGGTCACGCCGTGGTCCGGGCCCCGGCCGGCCCGCCGCACTCGTCATGACAGCACGGTATCCGGGGGTGTTACCCGGTGACAACACCGGCCGGCCCGCGGCGGGGAGGCGTGCCCGCCGCGGGCCGGCCGCCCGCCGGCGGGTCAGCCGAAGTCGAGGTCAGAGCACTGGTAGAAGGCGTTGCCGGTGTCGGCGATGTCCCACACGGCGAGCAGGAGGTGCCGGCCGTGCCGCTGCGGGAGCGTCCCGGTGTGGGTGGTCTGGCCGGACGGCGGCCGCCCGTTGTAGTTCTGCTGGAGGAACGGCGTGAGCTCCAGAGCGCCGCGGGTCAGCGGCTTGGCGGCGTCCCAGCCGTCCTTGGTGAGGAAGTAGCGGAAGGACGTGGTGGCGTGCGCGGCGGTGAACTGCCAGCTGATGCTGAACGACTGGCCGGCCGTCACCTTCGTGGCGGGCCACCCGGTCCCGCCGCGCGGGTCGTCGAGCGGCGCCCAGCGCCCGTCGGCGCCGGCGCAGATCTTCCCGTCGCCCGGTCCGCGCTGCGGGAAGCCCTTCGGCCCCTCGACGCCGTCGGGGTCCCACTGGACCTGGCCACAGTTGCGGACCTGGTGCGTCCCGCACAGGTAGCTGCGGCTCGGGGGCGAGGTGGTGTACCCGTGGGACCAGGCCGGCACGGCGAGCGCCAGCGGCAGCCCGGCGGTCACGGCGGCGGCCACGGCGAGGCTGGTCTTCCTTGGCATCCTGCGTCTCCTTGGCGGGGGGAGGTACGGCGTACCCGAAGGCGGAGGGAGCCGGCCCAGAGGCCAACTCTAAGGAAACTTTCCTTTTAGAAGGTCGCGGCGCCGCGCCGCTCCGTCAACCGGACCGCCCGGGATCGGGCACGCGGAGACAAGCCTCTGGCAGGCACGGCAAAGCCGCGGGCCCCGGCGGCCCGCCCTGCGAGGCGAAGCGGGGGGGCGGATCCTCTCCGCCCCCCCGCTCGGTCCGGCCTCTCTCCTAGCGGGCGAACGCCTGGAGCTCGGCGGTCCGCACGATGCCCGCGCTCGGGCTCGCGGTGCCGCAGTCGGTGGCCGACCGCGGGTCGTCGTCCTGCTCCCCGGCGTAGGCCGGCGCGCCCGTGCACTGGCTGGAGACCACCTCCAGCCGCAGGTGCGTCGCGGTGACGTCCCGCAGGTCGAACGAGCGCAGGATCAGGTCCGGCGCCGTGGGCCGCGGCCGGTCGGCCGGGAACGCGTCGGACGGGCTGGTGTAGACGGTGCGGTACGAGGCGTTCTGGGCGCAGTCGGCCTTGGAGGCGTCACAGGCCAGCAGCCGGAAGGCGCGCAGCGCCGTGAACCGGTTCTGCGTGCCGCCCGCGCCCTCCGGGTCGCCCGCCACCGACGGCCGCAGCATCGCGCTCACCTGCACCCTGCCGACCCTGACCGGGCGGTCGCCGGCCAGGTCCACGGTCACCTGGCGTCCGGCGACCGGGGCCGCCACCGACTGCCAGTTCGTCGCCTCGGTCTCGTCGAGCAGCGCGGCCTGGGACGCGCCGTCGCCGGTCGCCGTCGCGCCGTTGGCGCTTGCGGCCTCGTTGCGGGACATCGCCACCGGCAGGGTCCGCTGCGACGCGCCGACCGCGGCGGTGAACCGCCGGTGCCCGAAGCCCGCGCCCACCGCGACGAAGGAGTAGCGGCCCGGGGTGAGCGCGACGGTGTCGCCGAGCGGGGTCGCCGGGTCGGTGTCGGCGACGGGGACCGCGCGGGCCTCGTAGTCGCCCACGTACAGGCGCACCTTGCCGCCCCTGGCGTCCCCGAGGGGCGTCAGCCGGACGCGGGCGTTGCGCGACAGGGGCGAGGCGAAGCTCGGCGTCGGGTCGGCGTCGGCGGGGCCGTTGCTCGCGGCGTCCTTCCCGAGGCCGTGCTCGGCGAAGACCTTCCACATCATCTCGTGGTCCCTGCCGCCGAAGCGGAGGGTGTCGGCGGCCAGCAGGGCGTCGCGGTGGTCGACGTAGCTCACCGCACCGCCGGCCATGAGCAGCAGCGCGTCGAACGACAGCTGCGCCCAGCGCCGGTTGCCCGGGCACTTCGCCGCCGGCACCGTCCCGTCGGCGCACCCGCGCTGCGACGCGGCGCCGCCCTCGCCGTACCTCCGGACGAACGCCCGGCGCAGGTCGAACTGGGTGGCGGTCCAGATCTCGCCGTCGGCGTGGACCTGGGTGCCCACGAGGTCGTATCCGAGGTCGGCGTAGTTCAGCGGGCTCCGGCTCATGTCGTAGTTGCGGATCCCGGCGCGCCGGTCTCCGGTGACGTACCCGCCGATGACGTACGGCGTGCGGCCGGGCTGGCGCAGCCCGTACTCGTTGAGGTACTCCATGGCGAACAGGTCGGAGGTGCTCTCGTTCATGGCGCCCGCCTGCGGGCCGCTCCACCCGGCGTCCGGTCCGGCGATCATGCGGCCGGAGATGGCGTGGGTGTACTCGTGGCCGATGACGCTCATGTCGAAGTCGCCGTCGACGCACGGCGGGTAGAACGAGCCCGCGATCGGCTGCCATAGGTACATGTTGGTGATGGCGGGCGTCCCGTCCGGCGGGGTGATCTGGTTGGCGTTGTCGCGGACGGTCGGGAACCGCGCGCCGGCCTGCGCGTTGCCCTGCTCGGGGTCACCGCCGAGCCCGCCGCGCCCACCGTTGTCGGCCTGCATGTTCCAGGCCGACTCGGTGAACCCGAGCCGGTACGACCAGTCGTGCATCCGGTTGTGCTGGACGAACAGGTTGGACATGGCCGCTTCCAGGTCCGCTTCCTGCGGGCTGTCCAGCGTCGCGGGGTCGCACCTGCCCGTGTGCCACTGGTTGGTCCACGGGTAGGTGTAGTTCCGGTCGGGCTTCGGCGCGCTGGTGCGGGTCCCCACCGTGAAGGGGTCGCCGCTCGCGCGGTTCTCGTACGACCTCGCCGCGTTGCCCACGGTCGTCGCGCTGGACGCGCCGGTCGCCGGGTCGACGTCCCAGGGCCGTCCGCTGGAGGGGTCGCCGCCGACGGTGCGGCACCCCGCCGCGGGCGCGAAGCACCAGGTCTCCCGGGTGTCGCGGGAGGAGTAGTCGCCGGGCGGGGTCGCCGGGAACACCGCCCAGCGCGGGTCGTCGCTGTCGTGGTCGACGAGGTTCTCCCGCACGAGCACCGAGCCCGTCCGGGCGTCGACGTGGGAGGTGACGGCCTTCGGCTCCGCCCCGGAGGCGTCCATGAGCGTGACCTGGTACGCGCTGCGGACGCCCTCGGCCGTGGGCACCGCGACGAGCCGCGCCTTGCGGGGGTCGCCGGCCGACGCGGGGATGCCCGCGTCCCGCCCGGCCGCGGCCACCGCGTCCCGCGGGGAGAGCGTGGCGGGCGCCGGGGCGGCGACGTCGCGGGAGAGGGTCGAGGTGACCGAGACGACCTCGCCGCGGGTCACCCCGACCGCCACCAGGCCGTCGTGGCCGGCGGGAAGGCCGCCGAACCGCTGGCGCAGCAGCACGGCCGCGCCGTCGCCGACCGGGTTGACGGCGACCTTCTCCAGCGCGCCGACGGCGGCGGCGTCGAGGCCGAACAGGTCCCGGTGCCCGGCGAGGTACGCGCGGGCGGCCTTCTCCGGATCCCCGGGCAGCCCGCCGGCCAGGGGCCCGGCATCGGTCACCGAGGCGGGCGTGCCGAGCCTGTTCCACCGCACGGTCACGCCGCGGGCGGCGCCCACCTGGCGGCTCGTCGGGGCCAGCCGCCCGGGCCGCGCGTCCTTGTCGGCCGGCTCGGTGTGCTCTCCCGGCGGCCGCGGGCGGGGAGGCGGCGGCTCGGCCCGTCCGGGGACCGCGAGGCCGGCGGTGAGGAGTGTTCCGGTGGCCGCCAGAGCGGTCAGGGCGGTCCAGCGCGTCCTGGGCACCATTGCCTCCTGGAGGCGGGCCGACGGGCCCGGTCTCGGGAATCGGCCGGAGGGGACATCCGGCCGATCTAGAGACAAGCAGCGCTTTCACCACTCACCTATGGCGAATCACCACATTTACGAAGTGTCGCCGTGCGGCGGTCTTCGCCCTTGACACCGCCGTTTCCTCGAAAACCCCATGTCAGGCGCCCGATCGTTGCCGGGCGGCCACGCCCGCCGCGACCGCCCGGCCGGTTGACCGGGCCCGGCCACCGCCCGCCGCCCGCGCCCTCACCGGGTCGGGAACAGACCCTGACCTGCCTGTGGTCTTCGCTCCTCCGCCGCCGGGGAGGGAGCAAAATGATCGCCGCGTTCGACATGCCGCGCCGGAACCCGCGCGCGACGCGGCGCCGGGAGAATCATGAACTGGACACGTTCGCGCCGGACGGCCGCGCTGGGTGTGCTCGCCGGATCGGTCGCCATGGCCCCGGCGGCCGTGGGGCCCGCCCGGGCCGCCTCCCCGATCGGACCCCGGCCGCCGGGCGATGCGACGACCGCGGAGCAGGCCGGCCCGCACACGCCTTCGCCGCCCCGACTCCCGCGGGACTTCCGCGGGACGGGGAAATGGATCGTCCGGGATCTCGGCATCACGGTCCCGTTCACCTGGACGGGGAACGGCGGTAACAGCCAGATGATCGCGGGCGGTCCGCGATACCCGATCTGGTTCACGAACCTCATCTACAAGAATTCCCTCTACACCCTGACCTACAAATGGCCCGGTCTCCGCGACCACCGGTGCTCGCGGATTCCGGGATTCGACCTCGGCGTCCTCAACCGCAAACTCGCGACGGCGCGGTTCGTCGGGCGGGAGATCCTTCAGCGCAGGCCGCAGCGGCACGTCGACCACTGGCGGGTCGGCGTCGTCGCTCCGCAGCTCCCTCCGGGGAACTACCTCAGGTTCCCGATCGCGCTCGGCGACGTCTACGTCGACCAGCGCGACCCGACGACCTTCTGGCAGGTGCTGCAGTTCGGCCTCCAGAACCTGTACGACCCCGAGCTGGACGAGTGGCTGGTGATGTCGACCTTCGAGCACGCCCCCGGCAGGGTCGTGCTGCCCCGCCGGTGCCCGCCGCCCGCACCGTGACGCCGCCGGCCCCGGCGCGGGGCCGGCGGGCTAGTCCCGGACGGGCGCGACGGCCCGGACGATCAGCGCCGTCGACGGCAGCGTGAACGCCTCGCCGCCGGAGCGGTAGGGCCCGGTGGCGTCGGCGAAGGCCCGCCACGTGCCCGGGTCGTCCGCGGAGCCGAAGCGCTCCGCGAGCTTCCGCAGCAGCATCGGCGGCGTCACGGCCTTGGTGAACGCGACGCACTGCTCGACGGAGTCGAAAGGGAACCGCACGACGAACTCGGTCACCGACACGTCGGCGAACCCCGCCGCGGCCACCTCGGCGGCGAGGCGCTCCGGGTCGGCCATGCTGAACGGGCCCGGCGTTCCGGGCGGCGGGGGCGGCAGTTCGAGCCGCTCGCTCAGCACCCGGAAGCCCAGCGAGATCGCCGGCGCGCTCGGCGCCTCGCCCCACACCGCCGCGGCGAGCACGCCCCCGGGGGCCAGGAGCCGGGCGAGGCCGCGGAAGGCGGCGACGCGGTCCACCGCGAACATCAGCCCCCAGCGGCTGAGCACGACGTCGAACGAGCCCGCCGGCAGGTCGATGGACTCCACGTCCGCCTCGGCGAACACGAGGTTCGGCGTGCCCTCGGCCCGGCGCCTGGCCAGGTCGAGCATCGCCGGGGAGATGTCCACTCCGGTCACCCTCCCGGTGGGCCCCACCCGACGGGCCGCCGTCAGGGCGGGCTCCCCGTGGCCGGTCCCGACGTCGAGGACCGCCTGGCCCTCCCGCACGCCGCCGAGATCGAGCAGCCGCCGCGTCACCGCCGCGGCTCCGAGCTCGAACCTCTCCTGCGCCGCCGCCCAGTTCGCGCTGAGGGCGTCCCAGGAGGCCCGCTGCCCCTGCTTGACGGCGACGGGGTCGATGTCCGCGGCCGTCACGAGTTCACCTCCACGTCCCGCGGCACGTGCATCGTGAGCGGCTCCCACCATTCGCGGTTGTCCCGGTACCAGGCGACGGTCTCCGCGAGGCCCGCGGCGAGGTCCCGGCGCGGCCGGAACCCGAGCTCCGCCGCGATCTTCGTGCAGTCCATCGCGTACCGGCGGTCGTGGCCCCTGCGGTCCTCCACGTACGAGACCGCGTCCCAGCCCGCGCCGCACTGGGCCAGCAGCCGCCCGGTCAGCTCGCGGTTGGTCAGCGGAACGCCGCCGACGTTGTAGACCTCGCCCGCCCGGCCCTTCGTCAGCGCCAGGTGCACGGCGCGGCAGTGGTCGTCGACGTGCAGCCACTCGCGGACGTGGAGCCCGTCGCCGTACAGCGGCGCCTTCCCCCCGTCGAGCAGCTCGGTGACGAACAGCGGGACGATCTTCTCGGGGAACTGGTACGGGCCGTAGGTGTTGCAGCCCCGGGTGATCCGGACGTCCATCCCGAAGGTCCGGTGGCAGGCGAGCACGACGAGGTCGGCCGCGGCCTTGGACGCCGCGTACGGGTTCCCCGGCGACAGCGGGTCCCGCTCGCTCCACCGCCCCGTCCCGATCGGCCCGTAGACCTCGTCGGTCGACACGTGCACGAACGGGGCGGTGCCGTGGCGCCGCGCCGCCTCCAGCAGCGTCTGCGTGCCGAGGACGTTGGTGACGACGAAGTCCTGCGCGCACCGGATCGACCGGTCGACGTGGGACTCCGCGGCGAAGTGGACGATCGCGTCGTGGGCGGCGACGAGGTCGTCGACCACCGCGGCGTCCGCGACGTCCCCGTGGACGAAGGCGAAGCCCGGCGCGCGGCGCACCGGGTCGAGGTTGGCCGGGTTGCCGGCGTAGGTGAGCTTGTCCAGGACGGTGACCTGGTGCGCGCCGCCCCCGGCCCGTTCGGGCCCGAGGAGCCGGCGCACGTAGTGGGACCCGACGAACCCGGCGCCGCCGGTCACGAGGATCCTCATGAGCCGGTCCGCGCCCGGCGGCGGGCGCCGCGGACCCTCACCGCCCGCTCCGGAGCAGCCGGTCGCGGGCCGCGGCCAGATGGTCCGGCGTCGTGCCGCAGCAGCCGCCGACCACGTCCAGGGAGAACTCCGCGTCCCAGCGGGCGACCAGATCGGCGAACTCCTCGGGCCCCATCGCGGCGGGGACGTGCCGGTCGACGTGCGCCGAACGGGGGATGCCGCCGCGGTCCTCGATGTTGGGGTAGACGCCGATCGGGCCCGAGCAGGCGTCCCGCAGCGCCCGCAGCGCCGTCTCGCTGTCGGCGGGAGCGGTGCAGTTGACGAGCACGGCCTCGGCGCCGTCCCGTTCGGCGGCGGCGGCCGCCTCGGCCAGCTTCTCCCCCGACAGCAGCCGGGCGTCGGCGTCGCACACGAAGCCGACCCAGGCGCGGGCGCCCGCCCGCCGCACCTCCTCCAGCGCGATGCGCGCCTCGCGCTCGGAGTTCATCGTCTCGACCAGCACGAGGTCCACGCCCACCCGCATCAGCTCCGTCGCCAGCCAGCGGTGCTCGTCCCGCAACTCGTCGTCGGGAGGGACCAGGTCGGGCCGGTAGCAGTCCTCGACCGGCCCCACCGAGCCCGCGACCAGGGGGCGGTCCGCGTCCTGCGGCCCGTCCGCCCGCCCGTCCTGGACGGCGCGGACCGCCGACTGGGCCACGCCCACGGCGGCGTGCACCATCCAGGCCAGGCCGGCGTCGAAGAGGCCGAGGCGGCTGAGCGCCCGCAGGTTGCACCGGAAGGTGTTGGCGGTGATCACCTGCGCTCCGGCGCCCAGGTAGCCCTGGTGGATCCCGCGCAGCCGCGTGCGGTCCGCCTCGGTGTTCATGGCCCGGTTGGTCCACCACGGGCCGTCGACGCTCATGCCGGCGCGCTGCAGCTCGGTCGCGGTCGCGCCGTCCAGCCACAGGGGCCCGCCGCCTCCGGACCGGCGTGCCCCGGATAGGTCGTTCATGTGTCCATCCCTCCGCAGTTCAGAGCGCGTCCATCAGGTCCCGCACCAGGTCGGCGGGGTCCTCGATGCCCGCCGACACCCGAATGAGGTTGTCCGAGACGCCCAGCCGCCCCCGGACCTCGCGGGGGACGGAGGCGTGCGTCATCATGGCGGGGCACTCGATGAGCGAGCGCACGCCGCCGAGGCTGACCGCGCACGCGTACAGCCGCACCCGGTCCAGGAGCTTCTCCGGCTCGCCGAGGTACTCGAAGCTCAGGATCGACCCGGGCGCCGACATCTGCCGGGCCGCCACCTCGTGCTGCGGATGCTCGGGCAGCCCCGGATAGTGGACGGCGCCCACCCGCGCGCACCCGCGCAGCGCGGCGGCGATCTCCTCCGCGTTGGCGACCTGCCGGGCCGTGCGCAGCGAGAGCGTCTTGAGCCCGCGGTGCACCAGGAAGCAGTCGAAGCCGCCGGGCACGCTCCCCGTGGTGGTGCGGTGGGACGACAGCTCGCGGTGCAGGTCCTCGTCGTCGTAGACCAGAGCGCCGCCGATGACGTCGGAGTGGCCGGCGATCGACTTGGTGGTGCTGTACAGGGTGATGTCGGCGCCGAACCGCAGCGGCCGCTGCAGCGCCGGGCCGGCGAGGGTGTTGTCCACCACCACGCGGGCGCCGGCCCGCCGGGCCCGCTCGCACACCACCGCGAGGTCGGCGACCTTCAGGAGCGGGTTGGTCGGCGCCTCCACCCAGATCATGTCCACGTCGTCGCCGAGCGCGGCGTCGAGCGCGCGCGCGTCGGTGAGGTCGACGTGGTCCACGGCGATGCCGTGCCGGCCGAGCAGCGCGAACAGCGACCGGGTGCCGCCGTACACGTCGTCCGAGGCGATCAGCCTCCGGCCGGCGCGCAGCAGGGACAGCGCCGTGGTCCCCGCCGCCTGCCCGGAGGCGAAGGCGAGGGCGAAGCGCGCGTCCTCCAGTCCGGCGAGGCAGCGTTCGAGGGCCTCCCGCGTCGGGTTCTCGCCGCGCGAGTAGAAGTAGCGCAACGGGTCCTGGACCCGCCGCTCGAACGTGGCCGCGACATGGACGGGCGGCACCACGTCCCCGGTGACGCCGTCGGATTCCTGGCCGAGGTGGACCAGCCTTGTGTCGAAGCGCATGTCACAGGAAACGCGTGGTCGGGTGGTCGGCGGTCCAGGTGCCCGGCCGCACCGAGCGCAGGGCGCCGGCCACGACGTCGATCTCGTCGACGGTGTTGTAGACGGCGAACGACATCCGCACGGTCCCGAGCAGGCCCATCTCGTCCAGGAAGGTGCTGGCGCAGTGCACGCCGCTCCGCACGGCCACACCGTGGCGGTCCAGATGCCCGCCGACGTCGTAGGGGTGGATGCCGTCGACGACGAAGGACACGATCCCGCTCGGGGCCGCGGCCGGGTCGCCGACGACCCGCACGCCGTCGATCCGCCGCAGCGACTCGACCGCGTACCGCACCAGGGCCTCGTCATGCCGCCGCACGGCGTCCCAGCCGAGATCGCGGAGATACCGGAGCGCGGCGGCCAGGCCGACGGCTCCCGCGACGTTCGGGGTGCCCGCCTCGAACCGGGCGGGCACGGGGACGTAGCGGACGGGCTCGGTGTGGCTCACCCCCTTCACCGTCCCCCCGCCGACCTGGTACGGCGGCAGCTCCGCGAGCAGTTCCCGCCTGCCGTACAGCACCCCGGTGCCCATCGGGCCGTAGGCCTTGTGCCCCGAGAAGCAGTAGAAGTCGGCGTCGAGACCGCGCACGTCCACCGGCGCGTGCGGCACCGCCTGGGCTCCGTCCACGACGACCGGGACACCGCGCCGGTGCGCCTCGGCGATCATCGCGCGCACCGGGTTGACGGTGCCCAGCACGTTGGACACGTGGGCGACGGCGGCGATCCGGACGCGGGGCCCGAGGACGGCGGCGAAGGCCGCGGCGTCGACGGCGCCCCGCTCGTCCACGGGGGCCACGACCAGCTCCGCCCCCGCCCGCTCGCAGAGCCGCCGCCACGGCAGCAGGTTGGAGTTGTGCTCCATGCCGGTGACGACGACCTGGTCCCCCCGGCCGACGAGCCCGGCGCCGAAGCCGTCCGCGATCATGTTCACCGCGTCCGTGGTGCCCCGGGTGAACACGATCTCGTCGGCGTGCTCGGCGCCGAGCGCCTGCCGCACGGTCTCGCGCGCCTCCTCGTAGCGGTCGGTGGAGGCCATGCTCAGCCGGTAGTACCCGCGGCCCACGTTGCTGTTCGCCGTCGAGTAGTAGTCGACGATCGCGTCGAGGACCGCCCGCGGCTTCTGCGCCGTCGCGGCGTTGTCCAGGTAGACCAGCGGCCCGCCGCCGCCCTGCGCGGTCGCCAGGATCGGGAAGTCGTCCCTGATGGATCTGGGAAGGAGATCCTGGTCCGCGAACCGTACGGGAGGTCCCCCCGCTTGCGGCATCAGGTCAGTCATCCGGACTCCTCTCAAGCTGGAAAAGGCTCGTGAACGCGTCGAGGAATCGCACCGGGAACGCGAAGACCTTCTGCTCCGGGTACGGGCGGCGGGCCGGCGGCACGTGGCCGGGTTCGCCGGGTCCCGGCAGCCTGCCCGCGCCGTCCAGGAGGTGCGGGCCGTAGAAGAACCAGCAGATCTGACCGATCTGCTCGGTGAACAGGATCGGATGCACGTCCCGCGAGTACGTGTGCATGTGGCAGAAGGCCGCGAGGAACTCGCCCTTGGGGCCGAACCCGTTGCCGAGCATCACGTGCCCGAAGATGTCGTGCACGGCCCGGAACAGGTCGTTGTGGCAGAACTCCACCCCGTCGACCACGATGCCCGACGGCCCGGACAGCGGGTGGTCGCCGGCGGCCGGCGACGGTCCGTGGCCCGCGCTGGTCAGGTAGACGTGGAGCCGCCCGGTCCGGTGCACGCTCTCGCGCAGGTCTCGTGATCCCCTGTACGGCTGCCCCTCTCCGAGCCACGGGGCGATCTCGATGCCCGCCTCGACGATCGACCGGAACTGCCGGAGGTTCTGGCGCTTCAACCGGTCGTAGCGCCGGCGCAGCTCCGCGTCGCCGCCGCGCAGCGGCGCGCGGTCGTAGTACGCCGCCACGGCCCGGCAGTAGTCCTCGTCCAGCCGGACGGCGGTCCGGGCCAGCCGGGCGATCGAGGGGCCGCGCCCGCCCGCGAGGGCCCACTGGTCGGCATGGCGCTGTGCCAGCGAGGACAGGTCGACGCCGGCGGGGCGTTCCTCGGTCACCATCTCCCGTTCCGGAGGTCACGAGCGCGAGGTCACTCACTTAACTATCATATAGCAAGTGATCGGACGACTCCAACGACCACGCCCGGAAGCGCCCCGGAGAACAGGCAGTCGGCGCCCGTGCGGACCGGCGCTCTCGCAGGCCAGCCCGGGACATCATCACTTCAGTAATATATTGTAACTATGCCCGGCAGCGCCGAAGGCGCGGAGAACGGCGAGGAAGGCGGCCATGGAATTCTTGTCAGATTCTCCGAGCCCGCGGATCGCGATCCTGGGGTTCGGCTACATCGGCACGTGCCTCGGGACGGCGCTCGCCGAGCGCGGCATGACCGTCGTCGGCGTCGACAGCGACGCGCCGATGATCGCCGGGCTGCGGGCCGGCCGGTGCGCGATCCCCGAGCCCGGACTCGCCGAGGCGCTGGCCCCGCTGGTCGCGAGCGGGCGGCTGGCGTGCACGACCGACTACGACGTCCTGGCGGACGCCGACGTCGTGCTCATCACGGTCGGCACGCCCGTCGACGGGAACGGCGCCCTGGTGACCGCGCAACTGGAGGAGGCGTGCCGGCAGCTCGCGCCCCGGCTGCGCGCCGGCCAGCTGGTCATCCTGAAGAGCACCGTCGCCCCCGGGACCACGCGCACGCTGGTCGTTCCGCTGCTGGAGAGCGGCGGCCTGGCCGAGGGCCGGGACTTCGGACTCGCCTACTGCCCGGAGCGGCTGGCCGAGGGGGACGCGCTGGCCCAGCTGCGCGAACTGGCGGTCGTCGTCGGCGGGTGCGGCCCCGGCGTCACGGCGGCGGCGGCGCGGTTCTGGAAGGCGGCGCTGGGCGTGCCCGTCCGGATCGTGCCCACGGCCGACATCGCCGAGATCGTCAAACTGGCCGGCAACTGGTGGATCGACGCGAACGTCGCGATGGCCAACGAGCTCGCCCGGTTCTGCGCGCTGTTCGAGGTCGACGTGATGGAGGTGATCGCCGCGGCGAACTCGCTCCCGAAGGGGGACGGGCGGGTCAACATCCTGCGGCCCGGCACGGGCGTCGGCGGACCGTGCCTGACCAAGGACCCCTGGATGACCTGGCGCACCGCCCGCGACCGGGGCGTCCGGCTGCGGACGGTGGAGACGGCGCGGCACGTCAACGACGCCATGCCCGAATACGCCTACGAGGTCATCAGGGACGGCCTTGCCAAATTGGGCAAGGACCTGGCGTCGGCGAAAATCGCCGTCCTCGGCGCCGCCTTTAAGAACGACACCGGCGACCTGCGCAACACCCCGGCGAGGGGGGTGGTCCGGGCCCTCCAGGCGGCCGGCGCGGAGGTCCGGGTCTTCGACCCCCTCGCCGACCGGGAGCGGATCCGGGCGGAGGTGGGCGGCTCCCCCGCCGACGACCTCGACCAGGCGGTCGAGGGCGCCGACTCCGTCGCCTTCCTCGCCGGGCACCGGGGGTTCCACGGCATCGACCTGGAGAGGCTGCGGCGGCTGGTCGCGATGCCGTGCCTGGTCTTCGACGGGCGCATGCACTATCCGGCGGAGACGATCCAGCGGCTCCGCGACCTCGGGTTCGGCTACCGCGGGATCGGGCGGTGAGCCGTGACGCGAGCGGCACCCAAGTGCTATATGTTTATATAGTTTCTGCTCGACGAGAACCCTGATCTACGGGATGGCGCTGTGGCAGACCACGAGGCGGCGTTGCGCGGCGGGGCTTCGGCCGGGGAGGCGGTCCTCATCGAGGGAGCGTCCTTCCGGCTCGGATCGCCCGAGTGGGTGCTCGACTGGCTGGCCGAACAGGACCAGCCCTTCCCCACGCCCTGGTTCCGCGACGAGACCCCGCAGACGCTCGTGGAGGTCGCGCCGTTCCTGATCGACCGCCACCCGGTCACCTCCGGCCGGTACGCGGCCTTCGTGGAGGCCACCGGGTACCGGACGGTCGCCGAGCGCCGCGGCTGGAGCCTGGTCTACGGCGCCGACTACTGGCAGAGCACGCCCGGCGCGTCCTGGCGCCGTCCGGCGGGGCGGGACTCCGGGTACGTCCCGCCGGACGACCACCCCGCCGTCCACATCGCGGTCGAGGACGCCGAGGCCTTCGCCGCGTGGGCGGGCGCACGGCTGCCGACGGAGGCGGAGTGGGAGCTGGCCGCGCGCGGCCCCGGGTACCGGCTGTGGCCGTGGGGCGACGAGTGGTCCCGCGAGTGGACCAACACCACCGAACTGCGGCTGGGCGACGCCGCCCGCAGCGCCGCCGAATGGCGCGCGTGGTGGAAGAAGCTCCAGAACGACCAGGGCCCGATCCCCCTGACCACCCCGGTCGGCAGTTTCAGCCCGCACGGCGACAGCCCCTACGGGGTGGCGGACATGGCGGGCAACGTCTACGAGTGGACGGCCTCGCCGAGCCGGCTCTACGGCCCGTCCCCCGACTGCGACGAGTCGCTGCTGAGCGTGATGGGCCGGTTCCGCGTCATCCGCGGCGGCTCGTGGATGAACCTGCGCTTCCAGGCCCGCACCAGCGAGCGCCTGCACGGCGACCCCACCGGATGGGCCTGCTTCGCCAGTGGTTTCCGATGCGTCCGCGACCTGTGAGGATGCCCCATGCCCCACCTCATCGTCCCCGGCAGCTGGCACAACGTGACCTCCGGCAAGGTGCGCTCGGAGCTGCCCGCGGCCAACCTGAGCGAGCTCCTGCGGACGTTCGTGCGCTCGCACCCGGAGGCCGGCTACCGGCTCTACTCCCCCGCCGGCGACCTGCTGCCCTACCACCTGTTCCTCGTCGACGGCGAGCAGGTGCCCCGCACGACGCCGCCGGACGACGTCGAGCTGGCGCCCGGCAGCCGCGTCGAGATCATTCCGCCGCTGGCGGGAGGCTAGGCCTCCCGCCCGGCCCGGCCCGCCGCGGCCGCGGCGGTCACCAGCCCGACCTGATCGTGTCCGCGATGTGGGCGCGCTCCTCCTCCGACAGCCACCAGCCGACGGGAACGTTGACCACGCGGTCGTGCACGCCGTCCAGGCCCGGCAGCTCCTCCCGGGCCGCGGCGACGCAGCTGTGGGCGTCGTTGCGCCGCGAGATCACGCTCGTCATGATCCCGGCGTCGGCCATCTTCCGCATGAAGGACGTACGGTCCGCCACCTTCAGCGGGTACGCCCAGAACGAGGGCTCCCGGTCGTCGGCCCGCTCGGTGTGCTCGACGCCCGCGATCCCCGACAGCTCCTTGTCGTAGAAGGCGGCGTTCCGGCGCGTCCGCGCGAGCAGCCCGTCGACGATCTCCAGATTGGACAGCCCGATCGCGGCGGAGATGTCGTTCATCGGGAAGCGGTAGCCCCACTCGGCGACGTCGTAGTCGCCGTGCACCCGGTCGGCCTGCCGCTCGATGCCGAGCCAGCGGCGCAGCCGGGCCCGCCGGTGCAGGTCGTCGTCGGGGAGCACGATCAGCCCCCCGCTCCCGGCAGTGAGGATCTTGATGGCGCCGAAGCTGTACACGCAGACGTTCCCGTGGTTGCCGAGCGGCGCCCCCCGGTAGGTCGCGCCCCACGCCTGCGCGCAGTCCTCGATCACCACGGGGCGGAACCCGTGGGCCTCCTCGGCCCGGTCGAGGATCTCGCGCAGCCGGTTCAGGTCCACCGGGTAGCCCAGCCAGTGGACGACGACGATCGCGCGGGTGGCCGGTGAGATCTTCGCGGCGAGGTCGTCCAGGTCGATCGTCAGCGTGCCCGGATCGACGTCGACCCAGCGCACGCGCAGCCCGTGGGCCAGGATCGGCCAGTTCGTCGCCTCGAAGGTCAGCGGCGTGCTCAGCACCTCGCCCGGCCCGCCGGCGCCGCCGGAGGGCTGGGCCGTCGCGGGGAACCGGTCGGGGTCGGCCACCATGCTGAGCGCGAGGTGGAGACCGGAGGTGCCGCAGTTGACCGCGAGGACGCGCGGGTTGCCGAGGCGCAGCGCCAGGGCCTTCTCGAACTCGGCCACCTTGGGTCCGTGCTCCAGGCGGCCGCTGTCGAGCACCTCGGAGATCCGGCCGAGCGCGTCCGGCGCCATCGCGACCTTGAACAGCGGAATCATCGCGGACTCCCTCTCTTCGGGACGGCGCCCGGCCGTATTTAGTACCTAATTTTAAAGTTAAGGCGCGGCCTTCGTCCCGGTCAACGCTCCCGTGCGAGATAGGCCTCGAGCACGTCGGCGGCGCGGGCGGCGCCGCCGGCCCGGGCCGCGTGCTCGCGCATGCGGAGCACCCGCTCCAGCGCGGCCCGGTCGCCCGCCAGGTCCTCCACCGCCTCGCGCAGCCGCGCGCCGGTGAACTCCGCCGCGGGGACCACCGTCCCGAGCCCGAGCTCGCCCACCCGCCGGGCCATCGGCTTGACGTCGAACGTGAACGGCACGACGACCATGGGCCGCCCCGCGGTCAGCGCGTCCATCACGGCTCCGATGCCCCCGTGGGTGACGAGCAGGCGCGCGTGTTCGAGCACGGCGGGGAGGGAGACCCAGCGGTGCGCCTCGACGTTCGGGGGCAGCGGGCCGAGATCGCCCGCCCCGACCCGGTCCCCCAGGGCCATCACCACGTGCCAGGGCGTGCCCGCGAACGCCTCCGCGCACTGCCGGTAGAAGTCGGGATGGTCGTTGAAGGTCGTCCCCAGCGAGATCAGCACCACCGGCGAGCCGTCCTCCGGAGGCCGCCACGTGCCGGGCCGGTCCTCTCGCGCCGCCGAGCGCCCGACGAACGCGAACCGCTCGTCGAAGGTGTCCTGCGCGATCTGGAACTCGCGCGGGATGAGGACCAGGTTGAGGTCCTCGACGCGTTCGGCGAACTCCCCCGCCCGGTCCCGCAGGCCGTACCCGGCGAGGAGATCGGCCAGCCGCGCGTCGACGACGTCCCGCGTGCGCTCGTCGACGCCGCCGGTCTCCTCGATCATCTCCCGCGAGTAGGAGTAGACGTGGTTGGAGGCGAAGCCCGGGTTGATCCGGCACGCGGGGCGCTTCCAGACGGCCGCCAGCGCCTGGCCGGCGATGATCGGCACCTCCCCGTACAGCACCAGGTCCGGCGCGTCCTCGCCGTAGTGCGCGTGCGCCGCCCGCAGGATCGCCTCGTTCTCCGCGAGGTACAGCAGGTGCGGCCGGGCGGGGTCGTCGTCCGCGAACGCCTCGGCCGCGCCGGAGGCCCCCGACGCGTAGGGGATCGCCGTCGCGCCGGCCCGCTCGACCATCCCGGCGTACTCCGGCGACGTCACGTAACCGACGTCGTGGCCGCGCCGGACCAGCTCCGACACCACCGGAAGGGTGGGAAGCACGCTGCCGTGGTTGGCGACGTTGACAAGGGCGATTCGGTGGGCCGCTGCGCTCCGCATGGCGGTAGCATCAAGCGTTGACTATATGAAAGTCAAGCATGACGGACGGGTTCGGCCGCTTCCCCCGCGCGGACTCCGACGAAGAGGCCGGGGCTGTTCGGGCGGCCGTCGGCCAGCGAGAAGCCGGGCACGAACTCGACGGAGCAGCCGGCCCGCTCGAAGGCGGCCTCGTACCGCTCCTTGGGGAGCAGGTATTTCACGACCACCTCGGTGAACTCCCGGAACCCGGACGAGTCCACGATCATGAACCGGATCTCCACCCGGCTCTTGTCCCCGTGCCTCGCCGAGTGCGTCAGCCGCGAGACCACCCGCCCGTCCTCCCGGAACAGGTGCCCGGCGGCGTGCCCGTCGAGGAAGTTGTCAGGGAAGTACCACGGCTCGACGATGAGGACCCCGCCCGGAGCGAGGTGCGCCGACATCCTGGCGACCGAGCCGGCCATCTGCTCGGGCGAGTCGGCCTCGGCGAGGCCGCTGCCCATGCAGGTCACGACGTCGAAGGTCCGGTGGAGCTCGAAGTCCCGCATGTCGCCGGGATGCACCGCGACGCCGGGCAGACGCCCCCGCGCGACCTCCCGCATGGCGGGCGAGTGGTCGAGTCCTTCCACGTGGTCGAAGTGCTTGGCGAGGTTCTCCAGATGGGCTCCGGTGCCGCACGCGACGTCGAGCAGGGACCGCGCTCCCGGCAGCCTGGACCGGACCAGGCGGTTCAGCCCCTCGGCCTCCGCCTCGAAGTCCTTCCCGCGGCTGAGGAACACGGGATCGTAGAGTTCGGCGTGCGCCGCTCCGTAGCCCATCGGTGCGTCTCCTGGCGTCAACCTTGATCCACCCCCGTTGCACGAGGCCCAAGTTACTTTATATTCATAGAGTAACTCTCTGGCGAGGACGGACCACGGCGGGCTGCCGTCGGGAGGGAGCAGAGGCCGATGGACGCGCAGCAGTCCGCGCTCTTCCTGTTCGAGGAGGCGATGGGGTTCACCTACTCGGCCGCGCTGCGCGCGGCGGCCGAACTCGGTGTGGCCGACCACCTGGCCGAAGGCCCGCGCACGACGGCCGAGCTCGCCGCCGCCACCGGGACGGGGCAGGGCGCGCTGTACCGGATCCTGCGCCTGCTCGCGGCGCGGGACGTGGTCCACGAGGACGAGCCGGGGCGGTTCCGGCTGACCGCGAGGGGCGACGCGCTGCGCGCCGGCGCGCCGATGTCCGCCCGCGCGGGGATCCTGATGTTCACCGACCGGATGTTCTGGACCGTCGTCCACGAGGCCGCGACCGTCGCCCGGGACGAGGCGACGACGTTCGAGCAGCTCTTCGGCACGACGATCGGCGGCTACTTCGCGGAGAACCCCGACACCGAGGCGCTCTTCTACGACGGCATGGCGACGGTCTCCGAGGCCGAGAACGCCCTCGTCGCCGGGAGCTACGCGTTCCCCTCGACGGGCACGGTCGTCGACGTCGGCGGCGGGAAGGGCGGGTTCCTCCGCGCCGTGCTGCGCGAGAACCCGGGGCTGCACGGCATCCTGCTCGACCGGGAGGAGCACGTGCTCGGCCACCACCTGCTGGGCGGCGACGACATCGCCGGCCGCTGGCAGATCACCCACGGGGACTTCTTCGCCTCCGTCCCCACCGGGGACGTCTACCTGATCAAGCGGATCCTGCACAACTGGGACGACGAGAAGTGCGTGGCGATCCTGCGCAACTGCCGCCGGGCGATGAAGCCCGACGGGCGGGTCCTCGCCGTCGACGCGATCGTCCCGGCCGGCAACGAGGCCCACCAGAGCAAGCCGATGGACTTCATGATGCTCGCGGCGCGCACCGGGCGGGAGCGCACCGAGGCGGAACTGCACCCGCTGTTCGAGGCCGCCGGCCTGCGGCTCGCCCGCGTCGTGCCCACCGCCTCGGTCATGTCGATCGCCGAGGGCGTGCCGCGCTGACCGCCCCCCCTCGTCAGTCGGGCGGGTCCAGCCAGATGCAGGCCGCGTCGAGCCAGCGGTCCACCTGCGGCAGCGGCAGGCCGTTGCGCACGCGCGCGCTGGTCATGTGGGGGATGGTCGGCTCGCACGCCAGGACGGGCACGATCGCGACGTCCTCGATGACCTGCCGGTCGATCCGGTGCCACAGCTCCTCCGCCCGCGCCGGGTCCTGTTCCGACAGGGCCTCCTCGATGAGGCGGTCGACCTCGGGGTTGCGGTAGCCGCCGTAGTTGCTGGTGCCGGCGGCGAAGTTGGACTGGAACATCGGCTGGACGTAGGCACGGCCGTTGTTGCCGAACCAGTCGGGCGTCCACGCGGCCGCCGTGATGTCCCACTCGCCGGCCTCGGCCATGGCCGGGTTCTGCAGGAACCGGTAGTACTCGTCGGGCTGGCTGATCAACCGCAGTTCGACCGTGAACCCGGCCTTCTCCAGGTCGGCGGCGTAGTACCGGGCGATGTCGGCGTGGGGGGCGTCGGCGCGGTAGAGGGCCCTGAGGGTGAGGCCGTCGGGGTACCCGGCCTCGGCGAGCAGCGCCCGCGCCTTCGCCGGGTCGCCGTGGTCGCCCGGCGTGGGATAGCGGTCGTACTCGCGGTGGCCGAAGTTGCCCGGAGGGATCGCCGTGTGCGCCGTCTGGGTCACCGTCCCGAGGTCCATGTCGTCGAGCAGCCTGACCATGGAGGCCTTGTCGACGGCGTACGCGACGGCTCTGCGCACCCTGACGTCGCGCAGCGCCCCGCCCTCGTTCGGGCTCTTCATGTTGAACACCAGGTACGGGTTCATCGCGTATCCGAGATGCCGGTCCGCGTCCGGGGGGCGGCGGTCCTCGCTGATGACCGGCGCGCCCCACGAGAGGTCGGCCTCCCCGCTCCGGATCGCCTCCCGCACCCGGTCGTCGTCGACGCGCGCCATCCGCACGTCCAGGCCGTCGACGTACTGGTGCCGCAGCGGGTCGGTGTCCTGCCGCCACACCGGGTTCCGCTCCATCGTCAGGAAGCGGCCGTTCTCGTAGCCGGTGAGGCGGTACGGGCCGTTGGAGCGGATGTTGGCGATGAACTCATCACTGTCCGGGATGAACTGGTCATACTCGTGCGGCGCGGCGGACGCGAACATCATCGACAGCAGGTTCAGCAGGTCGTTGGCGGGGCGGACGAGCTCGACGACCAGGGTGCGGTCGCCGTCGGCCCGCAACCCGGCGATCTCGTGCGCGTTCTGGTAACCGGCCAGGTCGGCGGCCGACGGGGTCCGTCCGGCGAACTCCCGCCGGTAGCCCTCGGCGAACTCGGCCATCCCCCTGATCGTGCTCGTGTAGTAGGCGATCGCCCCGGCCCCGGCCACCGGGTTGCACATCCGCTTGAAGCCGCGCACGAAGTCCTCCGCGGTCACCTCGCGCGGCGGGTCGGTGTCCCACATGACGCCCGGGCGCAGGCGGATCCGGTACACGAGCCCGTCCGGGCTCATCCCGCCGTTGGCGACCGTCGGCGCCTCCGCGGCGACATCGGGGACCGGGGTCAGGGCGCTCTCGTCCACGGCCGTCGGATAGCCGAACAACTGCCGGGCGAACAGCCTGATGATCTGATGCGAAAAGGCGTAATAGGCGCAGGCCGGATCGACATGGTCCATTCCGCCCGGTCCGAAGTAGCGGAGAGTACCGCCGTAACGAGGCTCCACACCGATCACCCTCCCTGCGCGTCACCGGGCCCCGCCGCCGCGGCCGGCGCCCCACCTGTCCCACGCCGGAGATTACCATCGTTTCTTAAAGCACAATAGGGACGTCGTCCCTTCGCTCACGCCTCTCCCGGCTCCCCTCGACCAGGCCGGCCGCCCTCCCCGGCAGCTCTCGATCCTCGCGCCCACCTCTACCCACGGGAGCCATCGCCCACCCGGACGAAGCCCGGCGCGGGCTCGGGGAGCGACGGACGGAATGCCCTCATCCGGGGCCCATTGGCCGAGTAACTTCAAAAACATATTGTATTGTGAGGGCGACTGGTCATCCGCACGTGGAGGGGGTCACTCGTGACACAGTCCGTGAAGCCCGGCGAGCGCAGCGTCCCGGACCCGGCCGGGACGGCGAACGGCGGATCGCCGCGGCGGCTCCGCGACGCGCCATGGGAGAGCATCCGCGAGATGTTCGCCCTCGATCCGACCACCATCCACCTCAACACCGGCACCGTCGGCGCGATGCCGTACGAGGTGCTCGACACGATGGACCGGGTCACCCGCGAGTGGACCGGCGGGCTCGCCGACGTCTACAAGCCGTCCGGCTACTACGAGCACCGCGCCCTCATCGGCCGGGCGTTCGGCGTCGACCAGGACGAGATCGTGATCTGCCACAACGCCACCGAGGGCGTCGCCCGGATCATCCAGGGGCTCGACCTCCACGAGGGCGACGAGGTGGTCACCACCAGCCACGAGTGCTACTCGGTGCTCTCGAACTTCAACCTCGTCCGGAACCGGTACGGCCTGACGATCAAGACGCTGACCATGCCGACCGGCTACGGCGTCACGGCCGACGAGATCGTCGATCTCTTCGAGGCGGCCATCACCCCCCGCACCAAGGTGCTCGCGTTCGCCGGGATCACCCTGTTCACCGGCACGATGATGCCGATGCGCAGGCTGTGCGAGCTGGCGCAGCGGCACGGCCTGACCACCGTGATCGACGGCGCGCTGCTGCCCGGCCTCGTGAACCTCGACATGCGGGCGCTCGGCGCCGACTTCATCGCGTGCTCGGGGTCGAAGTTCCAGTGCGGCCCGCTGGGCACCGGCATCCTCTACCTCCGCAACAAGGTCTTCCCGGAGTACAACCCGCTTCCGCTGCCGACGTTCTGGCCGGTGATCTCCACCTGGTACCCGATGATCGGCAGTCCCCCGCCGCGGACGAGGACGTCGGTCGAGAGCGACGACACCGCCCTGTACGTCCAGAGCGCCGGCAGCGCCAGCATCGCCCGCGGCGCCGCGCTGGCGCGGGCCTGCGAGATCTGGGACGAGATCGGCCGGGACCGCATCGAGAAGCGGGCGATGGAGCTCGGCGACCACGCCCGGGGGCGCCTCGTGGAGGCCTTCGGCAAGGAGTCGATCTTCTCTCCCGGCGAGGACCCGCTGCTGAAGTCCCCGCTCATCGCCTTCAACCCGTTCCGCGACCCCGAGGCCGCCTGGAACATCAAGAAGTTCACCGCGTTCACCGACCGGCTGGAGCGGGAGCACCGCATCTGGATCCGGTGGACCGAGTTCGACGTCCCGGGCTCGCCGCACCAGCACTACGCGGCGCGGGTCTGCACCCACCTGTTCAACACCCGCGAGGAGATCGACCGGGCCATCGGCATCATGGCCCGCCTCGGCGAGGAGATGTCATGACCGTGTCCGAGCAGCGCGCGGACGCCCGCTGGAGCGAGGACCTGCCGCGGCCCGGCGGGACGCTCCGCCTCCACGGCCCGGCCCCCGTCCACCGCCTCGACCCCTCGGCCTCCCACCAGGCGCCCGCCGACCAGGTCGTCAGGCTGTTCGCCCGGCAGCTGTTCGGCTACGTCCCCGCGCCGGACCTGCGCGACTGGCGGGCCATCGCCCCGGCGCCCGACCTCGCGACCGACGTCCCGTCCACCTACAACACCGGGATGGGCGCGCGGCACACGAACTACGTGGTCCACCTGCGCCGCGGCGTGTTCTGGGACACCGCGCCCGCCCGGGAGGTCACGGCGCACGACGTCGTGCGCGGGCTGAAGCGGCTGGCCAACCCGCTCACGAGGCCCGCCGCCCTGCCCTACTTCACCAGCACGATCAGGGGCATGGCGCGGTACTGCGAGGACTACGCCGCGGCGATCCGCCGCGACGACCCGACCGCCGAGGAACTGGCCGCCTTCCAGAACTCCCACGACATCCCCGGCGTGCTCGTCCTGGACGACGAGTCGCTGGTCATCGAGCTCATGCGGCCGGCCATCGACTTCGCCGCCATCATGGCCCTGCCGTGCGCGTCGCCCGCCCCGGTCGAGTACGACGCGTTCGTGCCCGGCAGCCCGGAACTGCACCGCAACCTCCGGAGCAACGGGCCGTACCGGCCGGTCCGTCTGGTTCCGGGCCGCGAGCTGCGGCTCGAACCCAACCCCGCCTGGCGGCAGGAGTCCGATCCGCTCCGGCGCCGGCACCTGGACGCCATCGAGATCACGGTCGGGGACGCGGAGCCCGAACACGTCGCCGCGCGGATCGCGTCGGGCGCGGCCGACCTGCCCTGGGGCGTGCGGGTCGCCGAGCCGCACGACGCCGAGCCGGGCGATCCGGGCGACGGCCTCGGCCTCTCCCTCGACCCGTACCTCGTCTTCAACGTCGAGAGCCCCACCGCGGGCGGCGCGCTGGCCGACGTCCGGGTGCGCCGGGCGCTCTCGTTCGCAATCGACAAGGCGGCGATCGCCGACCTGTACCGGCGGTCCGGCAGCGGTGCGCTGGTGCGGATCGCCGGCTCCGTCGTGCCGCCGGGCAACGACGCGCACCAGGAGCTCGACCTCTACGCGACCCCCGGGAGCCGGGGGGACGCGGCCAAGTGCCGGGCGCTGCTGGACGAGGCGGGCCACGGGAGCGGCCTGGCGCTCACCGCCGTCCATCTCGACACCGGCCTGGACGCCGCGGTCGCGCGGTCGTACGCCGCCGACCTGGAGAAGGCCGGCGTCACCGTCCGGCTGGTGGCGCTCGACCACGACGCCCGGGACGCCCTTCTCGGGGATCCGCGGCGCGCGGCGGCGGGCGAGTGGGACCTCGCGGCCGCGTCGTGGTCGCCGGACTGGTACCCCGCCAACGGCCGGGTCTTCCTGCAGCCGATGTTCCAGTCGGGCGACTCCCGCAACGCCGCGAACCGCGGCCGCTACCGCCGTCCGGAGGTCGACCGCCTGATCGAGCGGGCGCTCGCCACGATCGAGGAGCCGGCGCGGTCGACCGCGGCCTGGAACCAGGCCGAGCGGACGGTGCTGGAGGACGCCGCGGTCGTGCCCGTCCTGTTCCAGCGGCCGGCCGTCCCGGGCCTGCGCGGCCCGCGGGTGCGGGGCGCGGTCCCGATGCCGGCGTTCGGCCACGCCTACGACCTCGCCGGCGTCTGGCTCGACCCGCCGGACGACCCGCCGGGCACCCCCGCGGGATGACGGCGGCGGACCGCACGGCGGCGATCCAGGGAGCGCGGTATGCGTGAAGAGGTGGTGACCGAGTACCTCAGCCTCGGGCTGCGGTTCGGCCGGCTCGCCGACGGGTTCGTCGACTCCTGGTACGGCGACCCGGAGCTGGCCCGCCAGGTGGACGCCGAGCCCAGGCCCGACGCGTCCGGGCTGGCCGCCCGGTCGGCCCGGCTGCTGGCCGCGCTCCCGGACAGCGGCCTCGCCGAGCCGCGGCGCCGGTTCCTGTCCGCGCAGCTCGCCGCGCTGAACTGCGCGGCCCGCCGGATGGCCGGGGAGGAGATCCCGTTCCGGGACGAGGTCCGGACGTACTTCGAGGTCGACATCGAACCCGGCGACCCCGACCGCTACGCGGAGATCCACGACGCGATCGGCGCGCTGCTGCCCGGCTCCGGGGACCTGCGTGCCCGAACCGCGGCGTTCTACGAGCGCAACGCCGTCCCCCCGGACCGCCTGGCTCGGGCCGTCCAGGCGGTGTCCGGCGAGCTGCGCGCCATGACCCGCACGGTGTTCGGCCTGCCGGAACAGGAGAGCGTCGAGTACGTGGTCGTGCACGACAAGCCCTGGAACGCCTTCAACCGCTACCTCGGCGGTTTCCGCTCCAGGGTGGAGCTCAACGCGGAAGCGGGCCGCACCGTCGCCGCCCTGCCGCTGCTGGCGATCCACGAGGCCTACCCCGGGCACCACACCGAGCACTGCCGCAAGGAGGCCGGTCTGGTCGGCGGCGCCGGCCACGACGAGCACCTGATCTCGCTGGTCAACACCCCGCAGTGCCTGATGGCCGAGGGGACCGCGGAGATGGCCGACGCGGCGGTGCCGGGCCCGGGCTGGGGCCGCTGGACCGCCGACATCCTGGCCGGCGAGGGCGTCCGGGTCGAGGGCGAGCTGGTGGAGGAGATCCTGCGGCTGATCCGGCTGCTGATGCCCGCCCGCCAGGACGCGGCCATCATGCTCCACGACCGCGGAGCCGACGCCGACGAGGTCACGGACTATCTGGAACGGTGGCTCCTGGTGCCTCCGGAGCACGCCCGGCGGATGACGCGGTTCCTCACCGACCCGCTCTGGCGCGCCTACTCGGTGACGTACATCGAGGGCCCGCGGCTGGTGGGCGCGTGGCTCGGCGCCGGGACGGGCCGGACGTCCCTCGTCGAGCGCTACCAGAGGCTTCTCGACGAGCCGCTGCTGCCGTCCGACCTCCGCGCGGACCTGGAACCCGCGCCGGGCCTCAGAACAGGTGCTCGATGATGCGCTGGGCGGTGGCGGCGGGGGTGGGCAGCGTCGCCATCTCCCGCTGAACCTCCGCGGTGGCGGCGCGCACGCCCTCGTCGGTCATCAGCCGGATCAGCAGGTCGGCGTCGACGTCCTCGCGTTCGCTCACGAACCCGATGCCCCGCTTCCGCACCGCCTCCAGGGTCGTGTGCTGGAACAGGTCCCTGGGGTCGGGCGTGATGAGCTGCGGGATGCCGGCGTCGATCGCGGTCAGGGCCGTCCCCCCGCCGCCGTGGTGGACGATGGCGGTGCACGTGCCCAGCAGGAAGTGCAGCGGGATCCAGCCGACGGAGCTGACGTTGTCCGGCAGCGGGCCGAGCGAGCCGATGTCGACCCCGCCGAGCGCCAGCACGAACTCCGCGTCGACGCCCGAGGCCGCGTCGATGATCGTGCGCATGGTCCCGGTGCCCAGCATCTGGAGTTCGACCGTCCCCATGCTCACGGCGATCCGCGGCCGCCCGGAGGACTGGGGCAGCCGGTCTCCGACGACCGATCCTCCGCTGTGCGGCAGCCAGCGCATGAACCATCCCTCGGGCTGCTCGCCGGCCAGCATGCTGGGCGGGAACTCCTCGATGGTGACGGCCGGCTTGGAGATGGACACGCCGTACCGCTCGCAGACGTCGGGCAGGTAGGCCTCGGCGGCCTCGTGCATGCCCCGGGTGCGCCAGGCGCTCACGTTCCGCTGCACGGCGGGCGCCCCGGCGCGGGCCGCCGCGAACAGGCCGGCGGTGGTGCCCTGGTCGTAGACCACCAGGTCCGGGCCCCAGTCGTCGGCCAGCGCCACCATGCCGTCGATCAGGGGACGGTTGATCGCGGCGAACCCGGGCCCCCACTCGTCGAGGTTGATCGCCGGCTTGGTCGCGACCGTCCGGACGAACTCGGGGTGCTCGCGGGCCAGCCGCTCGTTGACGGCCTCCATGCTGAAGCCGGGCGCGGCGTCGACGATCTCCACACCGGAGCCCGCCGCGCCCTCGGTGGGCCCCGCGAGCGTGGCGATCACCTCGTGGCCCGCCGTACGGAACGCCCAGGCGAGGTGGACGAGCGGGAAGAAGTGTCCGAGACCTGGGTGAGAACAGAACATCACGCGCATATCCGGAAGATCCCTTCTACCCGGTGCCCCCGTCCGCGACGGGACCGGACGGCACCCGGGATCGGGAGCCGCGGCACGCGGACTTCACTATATGAACTTAAACTACGATCTTCGCTCGTTCAATATCCGCGGCGGTACGGAGGCGGTGGCCGCTCACCAGGTGACCGGGAGCTCGCGCACCCCGTAGATGTTCGCCCTCTCCTTGAACGACAGCGCGCCGAACGGGACCGCCAGCCGCAGGCCCGGCAGGCGCCGGAAGAGGGCGTCGAACACGACCTGCAGCTCCATCCGCGCGAGGCGGTGCCCGAGGCACCGGTGCCGGCCGGCGCCGAACGCCAGGTGCCGCCCGCCGCCGCGCCCGACGTCGAACTCGTCCGGCCGCTCGAACACCTCCGGATCGCGGTTGGCGGCCGGGCCCAGCACCACCACGCCCTCCCCCGCCCGCACCGTGACGCCGCCGACCTCGACGTCGGCCAGCGCCGTGCGCGCGGTCGAGGCGTTGACCACCGTCAGGTACCGCAGCAGCTCGTCGACGGCGAGCGGCGTCCTGGCGGGGTCGGCGAGCATCGAGGCGAGCTGGTCGGGATGCTCCAGCAGGGTCAGGGCGCCGAGCGCGATCATGTCGGCGGTGGTGGAGTGCCCGGCGACGAGCAGCACGAACGCCATGCTCACGACCGCCTCGCGGTCGGCCGCGCCCTCCCGGCGCCCCCGGACGATGAGGCGGCCGAGGAGGTCGTCGGGCGGGTCGCGCTCCTTGTCCGCCACCAGCTCGGCCAGCAGGGACCGGATCTCGTGCGCCGCCCGGGTGCGCTCCGCGGCCGGGGTGGCGTGGCTGAACATCCGCCCCGTGCGCTCCTCGAAGTGGCCGTGCGCGGAGTAGGGCACCCCGAGAAGCTCGCAGATCACCAGCGACGGGACCGGGACCGCGAGCTCGCGCACCAGGTCGACCGGGCGCGGGGCGGCCGCCATCAGCTCCAGCCGCCGGTCGACGATCTCCTGGACGCGCGGGCGCAGCGCCTCCGTCCGCGCGGGGGAGAACTCGGCGCGGACGGACCGCCGGGCGGCGGTGTGCTCGGGCGGGTCCATCCAGTTCATCGGCGGCCGGAAGCCGCGGAAGGACGCCTGCCGCTCCTCCTCGGTGACGGGGGCGAACCGGGGGAAGCCCTCGCGGCGGCGGTCGACGCTCATCCTCGGATCACTGAGGACCTTGCGCGCGTCCTCATGCCGCGCGACCAGCCAGGCCGAGTTCCCGCCGGCCATGCGGGCGCGGACCGCGCGCCCCGCCGACAGCAGCCGCTCGTACTCCGGCGGCAGGCCGAACGGGCACGCGCGCGGGACGGGGAAGACGCCGGCGTCGGCCGCGGGCTGACTCGTCATCGGGACCCCCGATCAGCTCGATACTACGAAAATATATACCGAGTTGACCCCCGGGGGGCCGGGAGCGTTCCGATCGACCGGCGGCGCGCCGGGGCTCAGCCGCGCCCGGCGTAGGCGTTTCCGGCGTACCAGTCGCCGCGGCCGCCGGGCAGCAGGTCGAGCACGTTCCACACCGGGGAGAGCAGGTCGATGCCGCGCTGGGCGCCGTCGAGGAAGTCGGCCGGAAGCGTGTAGAAGTGGTGGACCCGCCCGTCCTCGCGGACCAGGACGCTGATCATGGGCCGCTGCGCCCCGTCCGGGCGCTCGGCGTGCATGTCGGCGTTGAACGACGTGCCGTGGCTGGACAGGACGCGCACGGCGTCCCATCCTCTCCGCCGCGCCCAGGCGCGCAGCTTCGGCAGGGGCGCCTTGCCGACGACGGCGAAGGCGGTGTGCTGCGCCAGGTGGGCGGCGACGCCGTTGAAGCCGTCCACCCACATCGAGCACATCGGGCACGCCGCCTCGTCGTCGGGGTGGAACATGAGGTGGTAGACGACGAGGGTCTCGCGGTCGCCGAACAGGTCGCGCAGCGACACCGAACCGGTCGGCTCGTCCTTCTCGAGATCCGCCGGCCCCTCGGTGAAGGTGTAGTCACCGAGCTCGGCGCCCCGGGGCATCCGGCGCCGGGCGGCGGCGACCTCCTCGACCCGGTCGCGCAGCCGCCTTTCGGCCTTCGCCAGTTCGATCCGCGCGTCGATGTACTCCCGGCTCGTCCCGACCGGCCACATCGGTGCGATCTCCGGCTCGTCGTCGCTCATCACTGGCCCCTTCGAGTCCGTGGGCGGCATGGGTCAATTCGATATCGGACTCTACGATAATGAACCCGCCGGCGTGCGCGGTTCGGCCCCATCCGGCGGGCGCGGCGGTCGGGGAGCACGCGCCGCCTCGGCCGCCTCGCCGTTCCGAAAACGGCATTAGATCAGCAGATACGCCGCGATTCACCGCATAGCAACTGGTCCGCATAATGAAGACGAAATCACTCTCCACGAGGTCCGGGAGAGTTGAAGGGAAACACGGCGCATGTTAGGCTCGTTATTGCGACAATTGTCAACTATGCCGATATTCTCAGACGCTCGCGATTCGAGGCACAGGAGGCTGGGATGGCCGGGACCGCGGTGGCCGACGTGATGGCCGAGCTGGCCGAGCTGGAGGACCCCAAGGCGCGCGAGGTGAACGAGAAGCGCGGCGACGACCACGGCGTGAACCTCAGCAAGCTGCGCGCGCTCGCGAAACGGCTGAAGACGCAGCAGGACCTCGCGCGCGGGCTCTGGAAGACCGGCGACAGTTCGGCGCGGCTGCTCGCGACCCTGGTCTGCCGCCCCAAGGAGTTCGAGCGCGACGAACTCGACGCCATGCTGCGCGAGGCGCGCACCCCGAAGGTGCACGACTGGCTCGTGAACTACGTGGTGAAGAAGAGCCCGCACTCCGAGGACCTGCGCCTGGCGTGGCTCGACGACGCGGATCCGGTGATCGCGAGCGCCGGCTGGGCGCTGACCACCGAGCGCGTGATGCGCAAGCCCGACGGCCTCGACCTCGGCAAGCTGCTCGACACCATCGAGGCGGAGATGAAGGGCGCCCCGGACCGCCTGCAGTGGGCGATGAACGACTGCCTGGGCAACATCGGGATCAAGCACGAGGAGCACCGCGCCCGCGCGATCGAGATCGGCGAGCGCCTGGAGGTGCTCAAGGACTACCCCACTCCGCCGAACTGCACGTCTCCGTACGTGCCCATCTGGATCAGCGAAGTGGTGGGCAAGAAGAAGGCGAAGTAGGGAGTCCGCGCGCCGGCCCGCTCAGGCGGCGAGGACCGCCGACAGTTCCAGGGGACGGATCGCGCGCGCGGGGAAGTCGCAGTACCAGAGTCTGCGGCCGTCCCACGTCAGCCCGGTGGGGCGGCCCGGGACGGGCAGGGCCCCCAGGTGCTCCCCGGTCTTCGGGTCCATGGCGCGGAGCACGGCGTCGTCGAAGTCGCCGTAGACGACCACCCCGTCGGCGTACGTGAGCCCGGAGGGCGACTCCCCCGCCGCCGGGAACTCCCGCAGAACGGTCATGGTGTCGTAGTCGCGGACCTGCACCACCGTCGGACCGCGCAGGCACATGTACATGCCCTCCGGCCCGTGCTCGATCCCGGTCAGCCTGCCGCTCGCGGGGAGCACCTCCTTCTCCCCCGTGATCCGGCCGTCCTCGGGATCGATCAGGACGATCCGCTTCGGGCGGCCGCCGACCTGGCACAGCCGGGCGCCGTCGAAGGCCAGGTCCGCCCGCACCTTGTCGCAGGCGAACGTCCTGCTCACCCCGCCGGTCGCCGGGTCGATCGCGAAGATCTTCTCCGCGTCCTGGTCCGAATGCCACAGCAGGGCGCCGTCCCAGGTCAGCCCGCACATGTAGGCGGCGGGAGCGGGCAGGGCGCCGGTGCCCGCGGCCGTCGCCGCCGTCTCACCCGATGTCATGTCCCCTCGCTTTCCGGCCGTCCGCGGCCGTCGTGACGCCTGTGGGTACCAGCGGCCGCCGGGGCGCGCCCGCGACGGCGTCCAGCCACCACGGGCTCTCCCTCGCCCAGGCGATCGTCCTTGCGAGGCCCGCCCGCAGCGGGGTGCGGGCGCGCCAGCCGAGCATCTCCCTGGCCTTCCCGACGTCCGGGACGCGCCGGGGAATGTCCTCGTAGGCGCTGCCGAGCGCCGAGTCCGTGCTCACGCGGATCGGGGCGAACTCCGTCCCGCCCAGCCGGGTCACCAGCCGGACGGCGTCGGCCACGGAGGTCTCGCGGTCGCTGCCGACGTTGAAGCACTGGCCGTCGGCGATCTCCCGGGCGCCGACCCGCAGCGTGGCGTCCACCGCGTCCTCGACGAAGGTGAAGCAGCGCGTCTGGGCGCCGTCGTCGTACAGCAGCGGGGGCAGCCCGCGCAGCACCCGGTGGACGGTCTTGCTGATCACGTACGCCGGGCGCTGCCGCGGCCCGTAGACGTTGAAGTACCGCACGACCGAGGCGCGCAGGCCCCGGTGGCGGGCGTAGGCGACGACCATGTGCTCGGCGACGGCCTTGCTCGCGGAATAGGACCACCTGTCGGCGGCGACGCTGCCCAGCACCCGGTCCGCGTCCTCCGACCAGGGGACGGCGGGATTCTTGCCGTAGATCTCGCTGGTGCTGGAGACCACGACCTTCACGCCGGCGGCTGAGGCCGCGCGCAGCACGTTGCGGGTGCCGGAGACCGCGACGTCGATCACTTCGAGCGGGTCGTCGAGGTACTGGTCGACCCCGACCAGCGCGCAGAGGTGGTAGACGGTGTGCACGTCCGGGCCGATGGCGCCGGCGAGGGCCCGCTCGTCGCGGATGTCGGCCCTGACGTGGCGGACGGAGGCCCCGCCGCAGTCGAGGTCGGGCGGCGGCGCCGCGGGGTCGTAGACGACGACGTCCTCGCCCTGGCGCGCGAGGCGTTCCACGAGGTGGCTGCCGATGAAGCCACAACCGCCGGTGACCACGACCGCCATCGGTCCTCCGCCCTTCGCCACGGCCGCCCCGCACGGGGCGGCCATCGTCGTGTCAGCGGACGGCGCCGAACGCGCCGCCCGACCGGGTTCCGGCCCGCCGCGCGTACGAGTCGATCGCCTCCGCGGCCCGGGCGGCGCCCCCGGCGTCGCGGGCCTCCGCGCGCATCCGCGCGATCCGCCGGCGGACGCCGTCGTCGGCGACCAGTTTCTCCACCGCCGGGACGAGGCCGCCGCCGTCGACCTGCTCGGGCCGGAGCACATGGCCCAGGCCGAGCTCGACGGACCGCTCGGCGAACGGCCTGGCCTCGACCGCGTACTCGGTGAAGAAGAGCATCGGGCAGCCCCAGTGGACGGCTTCCATGGTCGCGCCGAGGGTTCCCTGCAGGATGAAAGCCTTCGCGTGGCGAAGGACCTCCATGAAAGAGATGTACTGGTGGACCTCGACGTTGGGCGGCAACGGCTCCAGCGCCTTAGGGTCGGTGCCGTCGCCCGTCACCAGGACGACATGCCACGGCGTGCCCGCGAACGCCTGCGCGCAACTGCGGAAGAATTCCGGATGCCCGTTGAACGTCGAGCCCAGGGAAACGAGGAGCACGTTCGCGTCCTCGCGGGGAGGGCGCCATCCCGGCCGCAGCCGCCCCTGCGAGAAGCTCGGTCCGACGAAGACGAAACGGTCGTCGAAAGTGTCGCTCTTCACCTGGAACGACCGCGGCAGGAAGATGACGTTCAGATCCTCGATCGCGTTCCAGAACTCCGTCGGGGAACGGTCGATGCGATATTCCGGCAGAAGCTCGGACATCATCCTCTGGAAGGTCTCGGTCTCGACGATGGGCCGGTGCCCGTGCACCGCGCTGAGCGCCTCCCACACCGAATAGTGCTCGTTCGAGGCGAAGCCTCCGTTGATGCAGACGGCCGGCCGCTGCCACCTGGCGGCCAGCAGGCGCCCGGCGATCAGGGGGAAGATGTCGTAGACGACCAGGTCCGGCGGATCGTCGTCCAGGGCGCTCTCCGCCGCCCGGAGCATCGCGAGGTTCTCGTTGACGAAGGCGCTCACCGTCAGCGCCTCGGCGTCCTCCTGCTCGACGATCTCCGGCAGGTCGACGCCGTCCTCGAAGATCGACCGGTGGCGGATCTGCCGGGCCCCGACCTCCGCGAGGTCCTCGGCGTAGTCGCCGGAGGTCACGAAACTGAGCCGGTGCCCCCGGGCGGAGAGCTCGTCGAGGACGCCGTAGGTCGGGCGGATGTGCCCGGACCCGCCGGTGACGGCGAAAAGGATGTGGTGTGGTCGCATCACGATTCCCCGGATCGGGCGAGATGAGCCATGAAAACGGACACTACTATGGTTTTTTCAAGTTAGCAAGAGAGTGATCACCCGGCACGCGCGCGCCGTCCGGCCCAGTCCTTAGGCATTGACTTATATAAGCTGCTGCTTTAGGATGAGCTCGATCTTCTGGTGGCGACGGGAGGCACAACCGTGGGATCGAATTCGACCCTCGCTGTCGAGACGTCCGGGCTGGTCAGGACCTTCGGCGAGACCCGGGCGGTGGACGGCGTCGACCTGGCCGTCCCCACCGGCATCGTCCACAGCCTGCTGGGGCCGAACGGCGCCGGCAAGACCACGTTCCTCCGGATCCTGACGACGCTGCTGCGTCCGACGGAGGGCACGGCCAGGGTGCTCGGCCACGACGTGGTCCGGGAGGCCGACGCGGTCCGGTCGCGCGTGAGCGTCACGGGCCAGTCCACCTCGATCGACGAGGACCTCACCGGGAGGGAGAACCTCGCGATGGTGGGGCGGCTGCTCGGGCACCGGGGTGCCGCGGCGCGGCGGCGGGCCGACGACCTGGTGGACGCCTTCGAGCTGTCGGAGGTGGCGGACCGGCCGGTGAAGACCTGCTCCGGCGGCGAGCGGCGGCGGATCGACATCGCCGCCAGCATCATCGTCACGCCGGACCTGCTCTTCCTGGACGAGCCGACCACGGGCCTCGACCCCCGGGCGCGCAACCAGGTGTGGGACATCATCCGCGCCCTGGTCGCCGGGGGCACGACCGTGCTGCTCACGACGCAGTACCTCGACGAGGCCGACCGGCTCTCCGACCGGGTCGCGGTCCTGGACCACGGCAGGGTCATCGCGGAGGACGCGCCCGGGAAGCTGAAGTCCCAGGTCGGCACCGGCGCGCTGAAGCTGCGGCTCCAGGATCCCGGACAGCGCGCCCTGGCGGCGGAGATGCTCTCCCGCGAGCTGACCGTGGAGCCGGGCGCGGACTCCGATCCGCACCGGCTGTCGGTGCGGGTCGGCGACGCCCAGCAGGCGGCGCGGGCGGTCACCGCGCTGGCCGACGCCGGGATCGCCCTCGACGACTTCTCGATGGCCCAGTCGAGCCTCGACGACGTCTTCCTCGCCCTGACCGGCCACCCGGTGGCCGACGGCGGGCGAGCGGACAAGGACGAGGACGAGGCCGCGGACGACCAGACGCAGACGGTCAACTGAGGAGGGCGAGATGACGACGTCCCAGCCGATGACGCGCGCGCGGGGGCCGCTGGCGGCGCCGGGCGAGCGCCCGCCGAGGGCCGGCGCGCTGTCGGCGTCCATGACGTTCGGGTGGCGTGCGCTGCTGAAGATCAAGCACTCGCCGAACCAGCTGGTGGACGCCCTCATGCTCCCGGTCATCTTCACGCTCTCGTTCACCTACCTGGTGGGCGGCGCGATCGCCGGGTCGCCCGACCGCTACCTGCACTTCTTCCTGCCCGGCGTCATGGTCATGGCGGTGGCCCTGACCACGGCGTACACCGGGATCGTGCTGAACCAGGACGTCGACCAGGGGGTGTTCGACCGGGTGCGGTCGCTGCCGGTGTGGCAGTCGTCGGTGCTGGTCGGGGCGATGCTGGGGGACGTGGTCCGGTACGCGGTGGCCTCGGTGGTGCCGCTGCTGCTGGGGCTGGCGCTGGGTTTCCGCCCCGACGGCGGCCCGGGCGGCGTCGTGCTGGCGCTGCTGTTCCTCCAGGTGTTCGCCTTCAGCCTCGCCTGGATCGGGACCTTCGTCGGGGTCAGCGTGCGGACGCCGACCGCGGCGCAGACGCTGAGCTGGACGCTCCTGTTCGTCCTCGTCGTCGCCAGCAACGTCATGGTGCCGCAGCAGACGATGCCGGGCTGGCTGGAGGCGCTGATCAAGGTCAATCCGATCAGCGTCGTGACGACCGCCATGCGGGGGCTGATGGACGGCACCGTGACCGCGGGCCAGATGGGCTGGGCGTTCCTGGCCTGCGCCGTCCTCGTCGCGGTCTTCGCGCCGCTGACCATGTACCGGTACGGCCGCGGCCGCCGCTGAGCGCCCTCACATCGCGTGCAGGCAGAGCAGGAGACTGCGGGCCTCGATGTTGACCTGGTAGCTCTGGCGGGCCAGCGCCATCGCCTGGGGCACCGTGAGCCAGCAGAAGTCCGGAGGCGGCTGGAGGGGGAAGCCGCCTCCGACCTCGACCACGAGATGGCGGGTCAGGGCATGCCGGAACCGGCCGCCCTCCTCTGACTGCACCACGTCGTACTTCACCTGGACGGCTCTGGAGAGGACGAGGTCGAGATACCGGGGGCGCCGGTCGCCGGGCGCCTCCGCGTAGTTCTCGGGGGTGCACTGCACGGTGGGGCCGAGCTCCACGGTGTCGCGGCATCCCGGACGCAGGTCGGCGCGGACCAGGAGATGCCGGACCCCGTTGATGCGGCGGACGACGAGGGCGGCCAGCCCGATGCCGGAGGGTTCGAGGAGCGGCTGGCACCAGTGGGACACCTCCCGGTTGCCCGCGTGGACCTCCACTCCGAGGATGCTGAAGAACCTGCCGTCGGGACGGGAGACCGCCTCGGCGCCGCGCTCCCATCCGTCCACGGAGTCCAGGGGGACCGCGCGCGTCGTGAGCGTGTACGCGGACTTGCGCTCGGTGAGCCAGCTCCTCACCTGCGCCGGGGAGAGGAGCGCGTCCCCGCCGGAGGCGTACGCCTCCGCGAAGGTGGCCGCGGCGCCGTCGTCCGGCCGCGCGCCCATGGACGGGGCCGCGGCGAGCAGGCAGGCCAGGACGGTCCTGGAGTCCATGTTCACGACGTTGGGGTGGTGGAGGAGGTCGAGGATCTGGCCGAGCGTCATCCACGCGAAGTCCTCGTGCGGCTCCACCTCCCCGGCGACCTCCATGACCACGTTCCGGTTGCGCTTGGCCCAGAACCACGCCCCCTGCTCGGACTGGAGGACGTCGACCAGCACGCGGGCCCGCCCGGGCTCGGTGAAGTACTCGACGAACCGGGACCGGGCGCCGCGGTGCGCGCGCAGGTAGTTGCTCGACGTGGACTGCACCGTCGGCGACAGCTGCACCGTGTTCACGTTGCCCGGCTCGATCTTGGCCTGCATCAGGAAGTGCAGGACGCCGTCGATCTCCTTGGCGAGGATGCCCACGATGGCGACGTCCTGCTGGTAGATGATCGGCTGCCGCCATTCGGGGGTGGCGCCGTAGTCGGTGCGGGCGTGGATGCCGCCCACGGTGAAGAAGCGGCCGCTCTCGTGCACGAGGTCGCCCGACCCCGGCGCGAACGACCAGCCGGTCATGCGCGCGAACGGGATGCGCGTCACCTCGACCGGGACGCGGCGGCGGCGTTCGTCCAGCCATTCCAGGACGTCCCCGGCCGGCCGGGGCCGGCACTCGGCCGACGCCGCGAGCCGCCGGCCCAGTTCGGATTCCTCGCTCGGCGCCGCCCTCAGCGCAGAGCCCGCGTTCGCACCCGCCATGCCCGCCTCCGTCCGCGGCCGCCGGATCCGGCTGCCGTTCGCGCCCGGCTGTATCATCTACTTAAATTACATATAGCATTAGCAGCCGGGAAGGGAGAGCCCGTGTCCGCCTCGGAGCGCGACGTCGCCTTCGGCCCGCAGCACGCCGAGGTCTACGAGCTGACGTACCGGCACCGGGGCAAGGACTGGGGCGAGGAGGCGGCGCAGGTCGCGCGGCGCATCCGGGCGCGCCGCCCCGGCGCGCGGTCCCTTCTCGACGTCGCCTGCGGCACCGGGGCCCACCTGGAGGCGTTCCGGTCGGGCTTCGACCACGTCGAGGGCCTGGAGATCTCGCGCGCGATGCGGGAGCGGGCCGTCCGGCGGCTGCCGGGGGTGACCGTCCACGACGGCGACATGCGGGCCTTCGACCTCGGCCGCGCCTTCGACGCCGTGACGTGCCTCTACACCGCGATCGCCTATCTGCCGACCGTCGCCGCCATGCGCGCCGCGGTCGGGGCCATGGCGGACCATCTCGTCCCCGGCGGGGTGCTCGTCGTCGAACCCTGGTGGCCGCCGGAGAGGTTCATCGAGGGATACGTCGGAGCCGACCTGGTGCGGGACGGCGACACGGTCGTCGCGCGGGTCTCCCACTCGACCCGGCGCGACCGGGCCGCGCGGATGGACGTGCGCTGGCTGGTGGGCCGCCCCACCGGCGTCAGCGAGTTCCGCACCCTGGAGACCTTCACCATGTTCACCGCCGACGAGTTCGCGGCGGCGTTCGAGGACTCCGGATGCGACGTCGAGCACGAGGAGGCCGGCCTCAACGGCTACGGCCTGTTCGTCGGAGTGCGCAGGGGCTGACCCGCGGGCGGCGCCGGCGGGCGCTACTCGCCCCAGCGCAGGTACGTGATGGGCGGCTCCCGTCCGGGAAGCGTGCGCAGAGTCACCTTGTCGAGGCCGACGGCCTCGCGCAGCGCCGCCGTCTCCCCCGGCCACTTGGAATAGGCGATCTCGTCGAAGGCGAGCACGCTGCCCCTCGTGAGGTAGGGCCGGATCGCCTCCAGCGCGGCGCGGGTCGGCGCGTGGAGGTCGAGGTCGAAGTAGGCCAGCGCGATCACGGTCTCCGGGTTGTCGGCGAGGTAGCGCGGCAGGGTCTCGCGGATGTCGCCCTGGACCACCGCGGTCCGCCGGACGTGCGCGAAGGGCTCGCCGGACTCGTGCGCGTCGAGCACCTCCCGCAGGTAGTCGGGGTAGCCCTCGCTCACCGCGAACCGGCCGGCCACCGCGTTGGGCCCGGCCCGGTCGACGTCGCCGACGTCGGGGAAACCGGTGAAGGTGTCGAAGCCGATGACGCGCCGCACCGAGGTGTAGGGCTCGTGGCAGCCGCGGAGCGCGGTCAGCGTGGCCAGGTGCCGCCCGTGGAGGACGCCGAACTCCATGATCACGCCGGGGACGTCGAGGATCATGCGGTACAGCGCGTCCATGCACAGCAGGTCGGTGAGCTGGGGCCGCCGCAGGTACAGGGCCAGATTGTCGATCAGGTACTCGGGCGGGATGGGGGTCTCGCGCAGCAGCCGGGTGAGCCGCTCGCGCACGTCGCGCTCCTGGTCCGACTCGCGCGCCAGCGAGCGCGGGTCCCTGTGGTTCGGCGAGGTCACCTGTCTCGTCCTCCCAGCGGCAGAGATCGCGTCAAGACGGGTCAGCTCATCCACGCGGCCGGCGCCGGTCCGCCCCGGCCGACGGGCGGGAAGAGGGCCTCCAGCCGGTCGGTCTCCTCCTCGGTCAGCGGCTTGTCCAGCGCCCTCACCGCGCCGTCGACGTGGTCGGGGGTGCGCGGGCCGATGAGGGCCGCGGTCACCCCCGGCCTGGCCAGCGTCCAGGCGAGGCCGACCTCCGCGGGGTCCCGCCCGATGTCGGCGCAGAACCGCTCGTACTCGGCGATGGCCGCCGCGTGCTCCTTCAGCGCGTCGACCGCGCGCCCCTGGGCGGACTTGACCGCGGTCCCCTCCGCCTTCTTGCGCAGCACGCCGCCGAGCAGGCCGCCGTGCAGGGGCGACCAGACCAGCACCCCGAGCCCGAGGGCCGTCGCCGCGGGGATCACCTCCAGCTCCGCGTGCCGGGTGACGAGGTTGTAGACGCACTGCTCCGAGGCGAGCCCCGGGACGCGGCGGCGGGCGGCGGTCTCCTGGGCCAGGGCGATGTCCCAGCCGGCGAAGTTGGAGGAGCCGACGTGGCGGACCTTTCCCTGGCCGATCAGCAGTTCCATGGCCAGCCAGATCTCGTCCCAGGGGACCGACCGGTCCACCTGGTGCATCTGGTACAGGTCGATCCGGTCGGTGTTCAACCGGCGCAGGGACGCCTCGCACGCCGCGACGATGCGCCGCGCCGACAGGCCGCGGTCGCCCGGGTCGTCGCTCATCGGGCTACCGACCTTCGTGGCCACGACGACCTCGTCCCGGCGGCCCGGGCGCGCCGCGAGCCAGTCTCCGATGACCTCCTCGGTGTGGCCCTTGTAGACGCGCCAGCCGTAGATGTCCGCGGTGTCGACGAGGTTGATCCCGCTCGCCAGCGCGTGGTCCAGGAGGCGGTGCGCGTCCGCCCCGTCGACGCGGCCGCCGAAGTTCACGGTGCCGAGGCCGAGGCGGCCGATCCGCAGATCGGTGGAACCCAGCGGTACGCGGAACTCTCCGGGATCGGGCATCGACCGCCTCCTCAGGCTCGAACGGCTTTCACGATACTAGTTATTAAAGCCAGATTCCCCTATGTCCCCTACTATCGCGTCCTGCGACGTCAATGCTATCGTTTTCTCAAGTGTAGGACCTTTGGCGGGTAAAGGTGGTCCACATGGCCCCGAGTGCGGTACCGCATCGGCGCGGGACGGCGATCCGGTCCACGGCGGACGACCCGCCGAGCGTGTCCGGCGACAGATCCTCGGTGACCCAGCCGAGGAGATCCGGGGGGTGGGGGATCGTCAGCGACTCCGACGCATCCCACGCGTGAGCACGGCACGGTGACGGGGAGCGCGCCGCCTTCTCCGGCGGCGCCGGCCTTCTGATCGGCCCCGCACGCCGTCGTCGGACCGCGGCCGAATTCCGCCCGGGCGAGGCCGCGGCCGACCTCGATGGACCGTCCGAACCGATCCGCTCTTCGCTTCGACCCGCCGAATCCAGGGTCGCGCGAGATGGGAGAAACGCCCATGGTAACGAAGGCCTCCAGCGGGGATGCTGTGGGAGCCGCCGCGCCCGATCCAGCGTCGGACCGGCCTCGTAAGTTCATCCCGGAGCTCGAAGGACTGCGCGGCGCCGTCGTGCTGCTCGTCGTCCTCGGCCACACCGGAGTGGCGACCAGCGTGCAGGGCTGGAGCTACATGCACTCCACCGGGAACGGCATCTGGGCCATCATGCTGAACCGGGTGGCGGTCGCCTTCCCGATCTGGTTCGTGATGACCGGCTACCTGCTGTACCGCGCGTTCGCGCTGTACACGCTCACCGGCGAGCGCAGGCCGAACGTCAAGCGCTACTTCTGGCGGCGGGCGCTGCGGATCCTGCCCGCCTACTGGGTCCTGACGATCACCGCTCTCCTCGTGCTCAACCGCGACAGCATCCACGGGGCCTGGGAAGTGATCCGCCCGCTGCTCCTGCTGCAGATCTGGGAGCACGGCGCCATTCCCATGGGGATGATGCACACCTGGAGCAACGCCAACGACTTCCTGTTCTACCTGGCCATGCCGGTGTTCGCCTGGCTCCTCCACCGCTACGCGCGGCGCGCCGAGACCCACGAGGCACGGGTGAAGCGGCTGCTCGTGCCGCTGGCCGTCCCGGTGTTCATCGGCTTCGCCTTCTTCACCTGGCTCCATTTCCCGCAGTTCCGGGACGACCCGATGAAGCTGTGGCCGACGCAGTACTTCTGGCCGATGAGCTACATGGGCTGGCTCTCGGTGGGCATGATGCTGGCCGTGCTGTCCGCCGCCGCGGAGACGCGCCCCGACGCGGTGCCGCGGGTGTACCGCCTGATCGGCCGGCACCCGGGCAAGCTCTGGCTGGGAGCCCTCGGCATCTTCGTCCTGGCCTGCCTCTCCCCGCTCGCGGACTACCGCCTGGTGGACTACGTGCCGGCGCCGGCCGCGGCCGCCGACTACTGGCTCTTCCTCGCGTTCTCCGTGGCCGTCTTCGCGCCGCTCACCGTCCCGGGCGTCCGGTTCAAGGTGGCGGGCCTCATGCTGGACAACTCGCTGCTGCGGTTCTTCGGCCGGATCTCCTACAGCGTCTACCTCTGGCACATCTTCGTCTACGCCAAGTTCGTCGGGCCGCTCTTCGCACCCGAGATCGGCGGCTACTGGGAGGTCCTGGCCGTCGAGCTGGCGCTGTGTGTGATGGTCGGCTACGCGAGCTACATCGTGGTCGAGAAGCCGTTCCACATGCTCCGGCCGCGGCTGGGCAAGGCGCCGGTCGAGTTGAGCGTCGCCGTCAGCACTCCCGCCGAAGCGGCGCCCGCCACGGCGGGCGCGGCTGGCACGGCTGGCACGGCTGGCACGGTGCGCGCCCCCCGGGACGCGCAAGCCTGACCGACGCCCG
>NZ_JBEUPA010000023.1:0-77168 GCF_040492065.1 Actinomadura sp. NPDC000929
CACGCGACGCCCCCCGCCTCCGGCGACGAGACCCGGCCGCCGTCCGGGCGCCTCGTCAGGGCCGGCTCCGCGCACGTCACGCCCGACGTCGCGCCGCGGGGCGCCCCGCGCGGGCGCGCTCCGCCCGCCTCCACAGGGATCTGAGCTCTCTGTCCCCGGTGCCGCACGTCGACGTGCGGCACCGAAACCCCTGTGTGGAGGTTCCCCTTGACTCGCGCCAACGTGGTGCGGGCGGTACTGGCGTTCGCCGTGCTCGCCACATCGTTCTACTTCGCCTGGTCCAAACCCGCCCGCCTCGGCCTCGACCTCCGCGGCGGCACCCAGATCGTCCTGGAGACGCAGGACTCCCCGGCCGTGATGGCCGACCGGGAGTCCACCGACCGCGCCCGCGAGGTGCTGCAACGGCGCGTCGACGCGCTCGGGGTCGCCGAGTCGTCCATCACCCGCTCCGGCGACCGGCGCCTGATCGTCGAACTGCCGGACGTCCAGGACCCGACCCGCGCCGCCGCCGCCATCGGCAAGACCGCGCAGCTCACGGCGCACCCGGTGCTGCCCGCCGCCGGCACGCCCGCGGCGGGGCAGCAGCTGATCCCCGATGAGAGCGGTCAGCAGATCCTGATCGGCCCCGCGGCGCTCACCGGTGCCGGGATCGGGTCGGCGAGCGCCTCCTACGACCCGCAGAACCTCGGCGGCTGGGCCGTCGACGTCCGGTTCAAGGGCGGCGGGGGCGCCACCTGGGAGCGGCTGACCGCCAAGGCCGCCTGCGCGGCGGGGGACGAGCGCCGCGTCGCCATCGTGCTGGACGGCAAGGTGATCTCCTCTCCGCAGGTCACCGAGAGCGTCGCCTGCGGCGTCGGCATCACCGGCGGCTCCACCCAGATCACCGGGGACTTCAGCCCTACCGAGGCCAAGGACCTCGCGGCCCTCATCCAGGGCGGCTCGCTGCCCGTCCCCGTGAAGATCATCGAGCAGCGGGTGGTCGGCCCGACGCTCGGCGACGAGGCGATCGACGCCAGCGCCCGCGCCGCCGTCATCGGCATCGTCCTCACCGGCCTGTTCATCGTGGCCGTCTACCGGCTGGCGGGCCTGCTCGCCACGGTCGCGCTCGCCGGGTACGCGCTCATCTCCTACGGGGCTCTCGTCGCGGTCGGCGCCACCCTGACGCTGCCGGGGCTCGCCGGGTTCGTCCTGGCCATCGGCATGGCGATCGACGCCAACGTGCTGGCCTTCGAGCGCGCGAGAGAGGAGCGCGCCGCCGCGCCGGGGCGCAGCGCGCGGACGGCGCTGGCCGTCGGGTTCACCAAGGCGTGGTCGGCGATCGCCGACTCCGCCGCCACCACCGTGCTGGCCGCGGGCCTGCTGTTCTTCCTGGCCTCCGGGCCGGTCAGGGGCTTCGGCGTCACGCTGACCATCGGCGTGCTGGGCTCCCTCGTCTCGGCGATGCTGCTGAGCCGGGTCCTCACCGACGCCGCCGCCGCGCGCATGCCCCGGCTCAGCAAGGGCAGGGCGGGCGGCATCGGCGGCGCCGGCCGCATCCGGCGGTGGCTGGAGGACAGCGGCCCCGACCTGATGAAGCGCAGCCGCCTGTGGCTCGGCGTCTCCGCGCTCGCCGTCGTCCTCGCCGTCACGGGGATCTTCGCCCGCGGCCTGAACTACGGCGTGGAGTTCACCGGCGGCCGCCTGGTCGAGTACTCCACCTCCAGGCACGTCGACATCGACGCCGCCCGCGCTGCCGTCGCCGAGGCCGGATTCCCGCGCGCCGTCGTCCAGACCTCGGGGAAGGACGACATCTCGGTCCGGACGGCCGACCTCGGCAACGCGGAGGAGAAGCGCATCCGGGACGCCCTCGCGAAGGAGGGCGGCGGCGCCGTCAAGCAGCGCGACGAGCTGATCGGCCCCAGCCTGGGGGAGGAGTTGCGGACCAAGGCCCTCATCGCCCTCGGCGTGGCCCTGCTGGCCCAGCTCGCCTACCTGACGATCCGGTTCCGCTGGACGTTCGCGGCGGGCTCGGTGCTCGCCATGTTCCACGACATCGCGATCGTCACCGGGATCTTCGCCTGGCTGGGCAAGCCGATCGACGGCGTCTTCCTCGCCGCACTGCTCACGATCATCGGCTACTCGGTGAACGACTCGGTCGTCGTGTTCGACCGGGTCCGGGAGATGTGGGCGGCGAACCCCAGGGGGAGGTTCGCCGACATCGCCAACCGCGGCACGCTGCAGACGGTCCCGCGGACGATCAACACCGGCGTGGGCGCCCTGTTCATCCTGGCGGCGCTGGCCGTCCTCGGCGGCGACTCCCTGACCGACTTCGCCGTCGCGCTCCTGATCGGCATCGTCGTCGGCACGTACTCCAGCGTCTTCACGGCGACGCCGCTGGCCGTCGTCCTGGAGCGCCACGCCAAGACCCCGCCGCCCCAGAGCAAGCAGAAGTCCAGGCCGGTCCGCCGGACCCCGGGCAGCTCGGGCGCGGTCGTCTGACGCCCCCCGGGCCGCCGCCCTCCCCGGCGGCGGCCCGGAGGGGGACGTCACTTCTTCGGCACGAACGACCGCTTGAGCGGCCCGTTATTGCCGCCCGTGATCAGGCAGTACACGTCCCGATAGCCGAGTCTCCACTGCTGCTTGGTCGGCGTGGCGAACGTGGCGGAGACGCGGTCGGGCGGCGGATCGCCCTTCCAGATGTCCGCCGCCCGCCTCGCGCAGCCCTCCGAGGCCATCTTTTCGAGTTTCTTTATGCCCGGGTACTCCTTGCCCTGGAGCTTGTACGTCGCCAGCACCTGGAACTGATGCGGCAGATCGCAGTCCACGACCGGAGGGGTCATGCTCTCGTCCCACTTCTCCAGGCATTCGCCCTGCTCGAACATCGCCTCGTGCCGGGGAGTGATCACGGCGCGGCTGAGCGGTGCGGTGAGCGACTTGTCCTCGCCGACGTAGACGAGCGTGCACGTCACAGTCCGCTTCCCGCTCTCCCAGTCCTTGCGCTTGGGGAGCTCGGTCCGCGCGTCGAAATCGTCGTCCACGATCTTCTTGACGTTGTCCGGGGTGCGTTCCTCGCACAGCGCCGCCGCCTGGGCGGCGAGCCGTTGGACTCCGGGGAAGGGGCCGGCGGGGAGCGTCGCCTTGGCGACCACCTCACCGTTATGGGGGCTGGCGCAGGGGCTGGGATACACGTTCGGATCGGCCGGGTCATGGGTCTGCGCCGTGAAGCAGTCACCCACCTTCAGGGTCGACGACAGCACGTAGCCGTCCCGCTGACGCGGATCGGCCTCTGCTTCTCCGGCCGAGAACAGCGAGTCGCCGAACAGCGTCGCGATGATCGCCGCCGCCGCGAGCCAGGCCGCCGAGGCGCCGAGCCCGCCGAGCGCGAGACCCCTGCCGCCGCCTCCCCGGCGGCGGATCTGCACCAGGGCGGCGACGGCGAAGGCGATCGCGAACAGGACCAGGCCCACGGCACCGGTGACCAGGGCGGCGATGGCTAAGCCGTTCGTCCGCGCCCGGCCGGGCCGCTCGCCCGCGGTGGGCGAGGGCTCCGGATCGTCCGCGGGCGAGGTCTCGTCCGGTGGGGCGGCCGGGGCTTCGGCGGCGGGTGCGCGCGTGTCGGGGAGCGCCCAGGCGGGAGGCGGTTCGGGGACGGCCGGGTCGTCGTCAGGAGATGGTGGCGTGGTCACGGCGAAACGGTAGGCCGGACAATTCGGTAAAAACCGGTGTTCTGGGTGGTCGTCGCCGAGTCGTGATGAAGGAATCCCGTGGCCGGGGACCGGCCCGGCCACGGGTCCGGGGGTCAGGCGAGGGGCGGCTGGTCCGAGGGATTCTCCGCCCTGATCACCTGCATGACGGCGTTGATCAGCGCCAGGTGGGTGAAGGCCTGCGGGAAGTTGCCGAGGTGGCGGCCGGTGTGCGGGTCGATCTCCTCGGCGTACAGCTGCAGGGGGCTCGCGTAGGACAGCAGCTTCTCGCACAGGGCGCGGGCCCGCTCCAGCTCGCCGACCATCACCAGGGTGCTGACCAGCCAGAAGGAGCAGATCGTGAAGGTGCCCTCGTCCGATTCGAACCCGTCGTCGGTCTCCGACGCGCGGTAGCGCAGGACGAGGTCGTCCTCCGACAGCTCGTCGGCGATGGCGAGGACGGTCTCCCGGACGCGCTTGTCGTCGGCGGGCAGGAAGCCGAGCAGCGGGATCAGCAGCGCCGAGGCGTCCAGGGCCGTCGCGCCGTAGTGGGCGGTGAAGACGCCGCGCTCGTCCAGCGCGTTGGCGAGCACGTCGGCGTGGATCTCGTCGGCCGCGGCCTGCCAGCGCAGCGCCCGCTCCTGGTCGCCGCGGATGCGGGCGAGCCGCGCCCCGCGGTCGGCCGCGACCCAGCAGAACACCTTGGAGGAGGTGAAGTGCTGCGGTTCGCCGCGCACCTCCCACATGCCGCAGTCGGGCGTCCGCCAGTTGGCGAGGGCGTCCTCGACCTGCTTGACGACGATCTTCCACAGCCGGTCGTCGAGCCGGTCCCGCTTGCGCACGAACAGGTAGATGGAGCCGATGATCGCGCCCCACACGTCGTGCTGCGCCTGCATGTACGCCTCGTTGCCGATGCGCACCGGGCGGGCGTTGTCGTAGCCGGTGAGGTGGTCGAGCGTGGACTCGGGCAGCTCCTCGCGCCCGTCCAGCCCGTACATGATCTGCAGCTTGCCCTCGGCGGCCTCGGCGACGTCGGTGATGAAGTAGAAGAAGTCGTTGGCCTCCCAGTCGTAGCCGAGCGTGTAGAACGCCCAGAGGGCCATCGTGGAGTCGCGGATCCAGGTGTAGCGGTAGTCCCAGTTCCGGTCGCCGCCCGGCGTCTCCGGCAGCGACGTCGTCGCCGCGGCCGCGACCGCGCCGGACGGGGCGAACGTCAGCCCCTTCAGCGTCAGCGCGCTGCGCTGCAGGTGGCTGCGCCACGGGTGGTCGGGGAACCGGCCCCGGTCAAGCCAGTGCTGCCAGTGGTGGACGGTCCAGACGAGCCGCTCCTGCGCCTCCTCCCACGAGGAGGGCGCCGCGTGCTCGCTCCAGGACAGCGCCACGAAACGGGACTCGCCCTGCTTCAGCAGCGTCCGGGACGTGGCGAGCGACCCCTCGAACCCGACGTTCATGTCGGTGGTGAGCCGCAGGCCGACGCCGTTGCCGCGCGCGGCGGCCTCGTGGTAGCCGGAGCCGGTGTGCTCCCAGCGCGCCGGCGTCTGCCCGTAGTCGAACACCGGCATGCAGTCGAGGCGGACCTGCACCTGCCCGTTCACGCAACGCACCATCCGCAGCAGGACGTGGTCGGCGTCGTAGTCGGTCGGCGCCCTGCGGTGCGTGTGGGACCGTTCCGTCTCGTGGTGCCACGGGCCCATGAGCAGCGCGTCCGTCACGACCAGCCAGCCGCCGTGCACCCACCAGGTGGTCTCCATCACCATGGTCCCCGGGATGTAGCGCTGCGCGGCGGGCACCTCCACGCCCGCGGGGCCGACCCGGAAGTATCCGGCGTCCCGGTCCAGGATGGAGCCGAACACGCTGGGCGAGTCCATCCTGGGCAGGCACATCCACTCGATGTTGCCGCTGGGCGCGACCAGGGCGGTCGTCTCGCAGTCGGACAGGAACCCGAAATCGGCGATGGGGGCGAACGGATCTCCCGCCCGGCCGCCGGCGACCTTCGGCCTCACAACGTCACCTCCTTGATTCATCATTCCCTCTCCCACGCGATGGGCGTGTCTTGGGTACGGGCCGCCCCCCGGGACGGGGCGCCCGGGCGGTGCGGTTGGAGCGGTGTGTCCCTGGTCTCCCTATTGGAATAGACCATTATCCGCGGTCTGAGCTGGGATAACTCCCCTCGGCGCACCGGGCGCCGAGCAAGTCTCGGGTTCGCGGGTACAGTCCCGGCAAACAGGGCAGCGGACCCGCCGCCGCCTGGGGTGACGCGACGCCGCGCGCCCCGCGGAGGCGGGCCCGGAACTGCCACTGGGTGGAACCGGAGCGAGAAGGAGCTCCCCGTGCGGAAGTTCGTGTACGACTTCACTGAGGGAAACAAGGACCTCAAGGACCTCCTGGGGGGCAAGGGCGCCAACCTGGCCGAGATGACCAATCTCGGCCTGCCCGTGCCGCCGGGGTTCACGATCACCGCGGAGGCCTGCCGGCACTACCTCGAGCACGGGAGCCTGCCCGACGGCCTGGCGGACGAGGTGAACCGGCACCTGGCCGACCTGGAGTCCGCGATGGGCAAGAAGCTCGGCCAGAGCGACGACCCTCTCCTGGTCAGCGTGCGGTCCGGCGCCAAGTTCAGCATGCCGGGCATGATGGAGACCGTCCTCAACGTCGGGTTGAACGACGAGTCCGTCCACGGCCTCGCCTCGCAGGCGGGCGACGAGCGGTTCGCGTGGGACTCCTACCGCCGGCTGATCCAGATGTTCGGCAAGACCGTCATGGACATCGACGGCGACCTGTTCGAGGACGCCGTCGAGGACGTCAAGCGGGCCAGGGGCAGCGACGACGACGGCGACCTGACCGCCGGGGACCTCAGGGAGCTCGTCGACCGGTTCAAGGTCATCGTACGGGAGAAGACGGGCCGCGAGTTCCCGACCGATCCGCGCGAGCAGATGGACCTGGCCATCGAGGCGGTGTTCAACTCCTGGAACGCGCCCCGCGCCATCCTCTACCGGCGGCAGGAGCGCATTCCCGTCGACCTCGGCACGGCCGTCAACATCTGCTCGATGGTCTTCGGCAACATGGGCCTGGACTCGGGGACGGGTGTCGCCTTCACCCGGGACCCCGCGTCCGGGCAGCAGGGCATCTACGGCGACTACCTCCAGAACGCCCAGGGCGAGGACGTCGTCGCGGGCATCCGCAACACCGTCCCGCTGAAGGAACTGGAGCGCATCGACAAGGCGTCCTACGACCGGCTGCTCGAGATCATGGAGACGCTGGAGAACCACTACCGCGACATGTGCGACATCGAGTTCACGATCGAGCGCGGGAAGCTGTGGATGCTGCAGACCCGGGTCGGCAAGCGGACCGCCGGCGCGGCGTTCCGGATCGCCTGCCAGCTGCTCGACCAGGGCCTCATCGACCTGGACGAGGCCGCCCGCCGCGTCACCGGCGACCAGCTCGCCCAGCTGATGTTCCCCCGCTTCACCGACCGGGTGGACGGGGTCAAGAAGATCACCAAGGGCATGAACGCCTCGCCCGGCGCGGCCGTCGGCAAGGCCGTGTTCACCTCCGAACGCGCGGTGGAGCTGGCCGAGCGGGGCGAGGACGTGATCCTCGTCCGCCGCGAGACCAACCCCGACGACCTCGCCGGCATGGTCGCCGCCAAGGGCGTCCTGACCTCCCGCGGCGGCAAGACCTCGCACGCCGCGGTCGTCGCGCGCGGCATGGGCAAGACGTGCGTCTGCGGCGCCGAGGAGCTCGACGTCGACGTCAAGGGCGGCCACTTCACCGCGCCCGGCGGCGTCACGGTCCGGGAGGGCGACGTCATCTCGATCGACGGGTCGTCCGGCGAGGTCTACCTCGGGGAGGTGGCGGTCGAGGACTCGCCCGTCGTCCGCTACTTCGAGGGGCAGCTGGCGGTCGAGGACGGCGACGACCTCGTCAAGGCCGTGGACCGGGTCATGCGGCACGCCGACGCGCGGGCCGCGCTGAAGGTCCGCGCGAACTCCGACAACCCGGAGGACTCCGCCCGGGCCCGCCGGTTCGGCGCCGCCGGCATCGGGCTGTGCCGCACCGAGCACATGTTCCTCGGCGACCGGCGGCAGCTCGTCGAGCAGCTCATCCTCGCCGAGGACGACGACGAGCGGCAGGCCGCGCTGGACGCCCTGGAGCCGCTCCAGAAGAGCGACTTCGAGGGCATCTTCGAGGCGATGGACGGACTGCCCGTCACCATCCGGCTCATCGACCCGCCGCTGCACGAGTTCCTCCCCGACATCACCGAGCTGTCGGTCAGGGTCGCGCTCGCGGGCGACGAAGCGGACGCCAAGGACCGGAGACTGCTCGAAGCAGTCAACCGACTGCACGAGCAGAACCCTATGCTGGGCCTGCGCGGCGTGCGGCTGGGTTTGGTGATTCCCGGTCTGTTCGCGATGCAGGTGCGCGCGATCGCCGAGGCCGCGGCGGCGCGCAGGCGGGCCGGCGGCGACCCGCGCCCGGAGATCATGATCCCGCTGGTCGGGGCGGTCCAGGAGCTGGAGGCCGTGCGCGACGAGGCGCGCGACATCCTCGCCGCGGTCAGGGAGTCGAGCGGGGTCGACGTCCCGGCGCTGATCGGCACGATGATCGAGCTGCCCCGGGCGGCGCTGACCGCCGGGCAGATCGCCGAGGCCGCCGAGTTCTTCTCCTTCGGCACCAACGACCTCACCCAGACGACCTGGGGCTTCTCCCGCGACGACGTGGAGGCGGCGTTCTTCTCGCGCTACCTGGAGCTCGGGATCTTCGGGGTGTCGCCGTTCGAGACCCTCGACCGCGAGGGGGTCGGCAGGCTCGTGCGCATCGCCGCCGAGGAGGGCCGCCGGGCGCGGCCCGGTCTCAAGCTCGGCATCTGCGGCGAGCACGGCGGCGACCCCGACTCGGTGCACTTCTGCCACGAGGTGGGCCTCGACTACGTGTCCTGCTCGCCGTTCCGCATCCCCGTGGCGCGGCTGGAGGCGGGCCGCGCGGCCATCGAGGCCGCCGACGCCTCCGGGGGCAGCGACAGCCGCTGACGTCCCGCCCGGCGGCCGGGGCCACCGCGCCCGGCCGCCGGGACCGATGTGGGACGGATGACACGCCGTCCTGGCGAACCTGGCGCGCATGCCGGAACATCTCACTAACGTGTCCGATGCGATGACGTTGGAAGCGGAGTTGCCGGAGTTCACGCCGGAAGACGATGAGACGGACGGTCCCGACGAGCGGGCGGACGGGCCGCGGCGGCGCCGTGGGCGCGGCCGGTGGCGCCGGTCGCCCTGGTTCGCGATCCCGGCCGGGATCCTTACCGGGCTGCTGGCGATCGCGGTGCTGACGCCGCTCGCCGTCGGCGCGCGGATCTGGCACCAGGCCCGCCAGGACGAGCGGCCCCGCTCGGACGCGATCATCGTGCTGGGCGCCGCGCAGTACAACGGGGTGCCGTCCCCGACGCTGAAATGGCGGCTCCAGCACGCCCTGGACCTGTACCGCCACGGGGTCGCGCCGGCCATCGTGACGGTGGGGGGCAAGGCCCCCGGCGACAACTACACCGAGGCGGGGGCCGGCCGGAACTGGCTGATCACCAAGGGCGGCGTGCCCGCCTCCCGGGTCTTCGAGGTGCCCGTCGGTCGCGACACGCTGGAGAGCATGAAGGCCGTCGGCAAGGAGTTCGACCGGCACCACTGGTCCTCGGGCGTGATCGTCACCGACCCGTGGCACGGGCTGCGGTCCAAGAAGATGGCCGAGGACAGCGGCATCAAGGCCGCCGCGTCGCCGACCCGCAGCGGCCCCAGCGTGCAGACCCGCGACACCCAGTTCCACTACATCGTTCGCGAGACCGGCGGGTACCTGTCGTACGTGCTGCTGGGCAAGAGCGTCCAGGTGCCGGACGAGACCATCAAGCGGATCCACATCGACCCGTCCGCGACGCCCTCGTCGTCCGCGCCCTCGTCGTCGTCCCCGCCCCCGTCCTCGCCGTCGCCGGGCCGCTGAGGACCCTCGCGGCCCTCTACCCTGGATAGGGACATGACGATCAACGTGACCACGGGCTACCACGGCCGTGACAAGGAACGCTGGGCGCCCGAGCCCCCCAAGCGGCGCGACCGCACGGCGTTCGAACGCGACCGGGCCCGGGTGCTGCACAGCGCCGCCCTCCGCCGGCTGGCCGCCAAGACGCAGGTCGCCTCGCCCGGCGCCGACGCCGTGGCCGACACCGTGCAGAGCCTGCGCACCCGCCTCACCCACTCGCTGGAGTGCGCGCAGGTCGGCCGCGAACTGGGCAAGTCGCTCGGCTGCGACCCCGACCTGGTGGAGACGGCCTGCCTGTCGCACGACATCGGGCATCCGCCGTTCGGGCACAACGGCGAGTACGCGCTCGACATCGTCGCCCGCGACTGCGGCGGGTTCGAGGGCAACGCGCAGAGCCTGCGCGTCCTGACCAGGCTGGAGCCGAAGTCCTTCGCCGCCGACGGCCCGCCCCTGCACGGACGCAGCGTCGGCCTCAACCTGACCCGCGCCGCGCTGGACGCCGCGATGAAGTACCCGTGGTCGCAGGCCGAGGCCGTGAACGGCAAGTTCGGCGTCTACGACGACGACGCGGACGTGGCGCGCTGGGTGCGCGACGGCGCCGAGCCGGGCCGCGCCTGCTTCGAGGCCCAGGTCATGGACTGGAGCGACGACGTCGCCTACTCCGTCCACGACCTGGAGGACGCGCTGGTCGCCGGGCACGTCGACTTCAACCGCCTCGCCGACCCCGCCGAGCGCCGCCTCGTCGCCGCCACGGCGGCGAAGCTGTACTGCCCCGACGCCGGCCAGGCCGAGCTGGAGGAGCGCTTCGCCGCGCTGCTCGCCGAGCCCTGCTGGCCCGACCGCTACGACGGCACCCCGCGCAGCCACGCCGCCCTCAAGAACCTGACCAGCACCCTGATCGGGCGGTTCTGCCTGGCCGCCGAGACCGCCACGCGGGAGGCCTACGGCGACCGCCCGCTCACCCGCTACGCGGCGGAACTGATCGTGCCGCGGCGGCAGCGGCTGGAGAACGCCCTGCTCAAGGGCATCACGGCGCACTACGTGTGGATCAGCCACGAGGAGGTCAGGGCCCGCCAGCGGACGCTGATCACCGAACTCGCGGAGATGATGCTCGCGGGCGCGCCGGAGACCCTCGACCCGGGCTTCCGCGACGCGTTCACGGACGCCTCCGACGACGCCGCCCGGCTGCGCGCCGTGATCGACCAGATCGCCTCCCTGACCGACCTGTCGGCGATGGCCCGCCACCGCATGCTGGGCGGACGCGGGTACTGACCCGGGGGACGGCCCGGCGCGGGCGGGGGACACGCCTCGACGCGCCAGCCGACGGACCCTTGTCTCGTGGCAGGCGCCGCTGTAGGGATAGCTACAGGTCCACTACAGGAGGTCACCATGCCCGAGGAGACGTTCGTCATCGCCGGCGCCGGCCTGGCCGGGGCCAAGGCGGCCGAGACGCTCCGTGAGGAGGGCTTCGCGGGAAGGGTGCTGCTGGTCGGGGAGGAGATCGAGCGGCCGTACGAGCGGCCTCCGCTGTCCAAGGGGTTCCTGCTGGACAAGGAGCCCCGGGACAAGGCCCACGTCCACGAGGCGGACTGGTACGACAAGCACGATGTGGAACTGCGGGCCGGCACGTCCGTCGCGGCCGTCGACCGGGGGGCGCACCAGGTCCGGCTGTCCACCGACGAGCCGGTCGCCTACGACAAGCTGCTGCTGGCGACGGGCGCGTCCCCGCGCCGGCTGGACGTGCCGGGCTCCAAGCTCCAGGGCATCCACTACCTGCGGACGATGGCCGACTCGGCCGCGCTGAAGCAGGCGCTGGCGCCCGGCGGCCGCCGGGTCGTGGTGGCCGGGGCGGGCTGGATCGGGCTGGAGACGGCGGCCGCCGCCCGCGCGCACGGCAACGAGGTGACGGTGATCGAGCCGGAGCCGGTGCCGCTGCACGCCGCGATGGGGCCCGAGCTCGGCGGCATGTTCGCCGACCTGCACCGCGAGCACGGAGTGGTCCTGCGGATGGACGAGGGCGTGGCCGGGTTCTGGGGCGCCGGCCAGGTCTCGGCGGTGGTGACCTCGGGCGGCGCGGAGGTGCCCGCGGACGTCGTGATCGTCGGCATCGGGGTGCGGCCCAACAGCGGGCTCGCCGAGGCGGCCGGGCTGGAGGTGTCCGACGGGATCCTCGTCGACCAGTCGCTGCGCACGTCCGATCCCGACATCTACGCGGCCGGGGACGTCGCCAACGCCTACCACCCGCTGCTCGGCCGCCGGATCCGCGTGGAGCACTGGGCGAACGCGCTGAACGGAGGTCCCGCCGCGGCCCGCGCGATGCTCGGCCGGGACGTCGTCCACGACCAGCTCCCCTACTTCTTCAGCGACCAGTACGACCTCGGCATGGAGATGTCGGGCGTCGCGGCGCCGGGGGAGTACGACGAGGTCGTGTACCGCGGGGACGTCCCGGGACGGGAGTTCATCGCGTTCTGGCTGTCGGGCGGGCGGGTCGTCGCCGGCATGAACGTCAACGTGTGGGACGTCACCGGGGACGTCCAGGCACTGATCCGCTCCGAGCGCCCCGTGGACGCCGCCCGCCTCGCCGACCCGGGGGTGCCGCTCGCGGACCTGGCGTGAGGCGGCCGGGCCGGCCCGGCCGCGCCGGCGACGTACAGTCTGCCGAGTGGTTACCGACAAGATCACGACGCTGTCCCGGGCGCGCGCCGCGGTGACGCTGGCGTTCGCCGCGCACGGCCTGCTCGGCGCCGCCTGGGTCGCCCGCATCCCCCAGATCAAGGAGCATCTCGGGCTGGGCGAGGGCGCGATGGGCGTGGCGCTGCTCGGCGCGCCCGTGGGCGTCGTCGCGGCGGTCCGGTTCGCGGGGCGGATCGTCGGCCGGTGGGGCAGCCGCGCGACGACGATCGCGGCGGGGGCCGCGGGCGCGCTGGCGCTGGTCCCGCTCGGCCTGGCCTGGAACCTCGGCGCGCTGATCCTCTCGCTGCTGCTGATGGGCGCCTCGCTCGGCCTCATGGACGTGGCGATGAACGCGCAGGGCGTCGCCGTGGAGCGCGGCTACGGCCGTCCCCTGATGTCCGGGCTGCACGGCTCCTACAGCATCGGGACGCTGCTGGCGGCGCTGGCCGGGTCGGCGGCCGCGCACGCGGGCGTCCCCGTCCCGCTGCATCTGGCGGTCGCGGCGGCGGCGCTGATCGCCTTGCTGGCCCTCGGCTGCCGCGGCCTGCTGGACCGCTCCGCCGACGAGCTCCCCGAACCGGGCGGGGACGCCCCGGCCCCCGCCCGCTCCCCGCGCCGGCCGCTGATCATGCTCGGCGTCATCGGGCTGTGCTCGTTCGTCGGGGAGGGCGCCATGGCCGACTGGAGCGCGATCTACCTGAGGGAGAACCTCGGCACGGGCCCCGGCGTGGCCGGGCTCGGCTACGCCGGGTGCGCGGTGGCGATGACCGTGGGCCGGCTCACCGGCGACCAGGTCGTCGCGCGCTTCGGGCCCGTCCCGGTGCTGCGGGGCGGCTCGCTGGCCGCCGCCCTCGGACTCGGCCTCGGGCTCGCGGCGGGCGACCCCACGGCGGCGGTGGCCGGATTCACGCTGTTCGGCCTCGGCGTGGCGGTCGTGGCGCCCGTCACCTTCAGCGCGGCGGGCAACGTGCCCGGCGTGCCGGCCGCGGCCGGGATCTCCCGGGTGACCGGCGTCGGCTACCTCGGCCTGCTCGGCGGCCCGCCCGTCATCGGGTTCATCGCGCAGGGCGTGGGGCTGACGTGGGCGCTGGCCGTCCCGGTCGCGCTGGTCGGGCTGATCGTCCTGCTGGCCCCGGCGGCGGTGACGGCCGAGCGGTGAGGCGGCGCCTGTTGATCTTTTGCGGGGGTTGCGACCTTCGTATATGTCCTACTCAGGTAAGGTCTGGGCGAGTGAGCACCATCCAGCGGTCGGGACCGGCCGAAACGGTCGCGTCCGCCCCGGCGCTGCGGACATTCCTCGGCGAACTGCTCAGTTTCGGTTTCGTGGGGTGCCTCGGCACGCTGATCATGATCTTCGGCGCCAACCTGATGCGCGCGTGGCTCGGCGGCAGCCCGGTCACGAGCGTCGTCGTGCCGACCGTGGTGTCCACGCTGTCCTCCTACCTGCTCAACCGGTTCTGGACGTTCCGGCACCGCGACAGCGACGGCTCCGGCCGGGAGGTCGCGATCTTCTTCGCGCTGAACGGCGTCGGGCTGCTGATCCAGGTGCTGTGCACCGGCTTCACCTACTACACCCTCGGGCTGCACGGCGGGGTCGCCTACAACCTGGGGCTCCTCGCGGGCGTCGGCCTCGGGTCGGCGTTCCGCTACTGGTCGTACAAGAAGTGGGTGTTCACCCCCGCCGCGGCATGAAACGCGGGGGCGCGGGGGTTGTCTCCTCACGCAGGCACAGCCGAGGCACGGAGCGGGCGTGAGCCGACTCGACGATGAATGGGCCGAGCACCGGCCGGCGGTGTTCGGCGCCGCGTACCGGATCACCGGGAGCGTCGCCGACGCCGAGGACATCACCCAGGACGTGTGGCTGCGCGCCTCCGCCCGGGAACCGCTGGACGACGTCCGCGACCTGCGCGCCTGGCTCCTCACGGTGGCCGCGCGCCGCGCGTACGACGTGCTGGGCTCGGCCCGCGCGCGGCGCGTGGAGTACGTGGGGCCGTGGCTGCCCGAGCCGCTGCTGACCGGGCCGGACGCCGCCGAGCCGGTGCTGATGGACGAGACGGCCGGGACCGCGATGCTGCTGGTCATGGAGGAGCTGTCGCCGCCGGAGCGCGTGGCGTTCGTCCTGCACCAGGCGTTCGAGGTGCCCTACGAGCAGATCGCCGGCGTGCTCGGCAGGTCGGCCGCCGCGTGCCGGCAGCTCGCGTCCCGCGCCCGCCGCAAGATCGCAGCTGCGCTGCCGTCCCGCCCGGCCCCGGCGGCCGAGCGCGACCGGGTGCTCGCGGCCTTCCGGTCCGCCTACGAGCGCGGCGACGAGGCCGCGCTGCTCGCGCTGCTGGACCCGGACGCCGTCTACACCACCGACGGCGGCGGGCAGGTCTTCGCCGCCCGCAAGGTCATCGCCGGGGCGGAGCGGGTGGCGACCGTGCTGCTGCGCGTCGGCGCCCGCAACCTGCTGCGGCTGGAGTTCGCGGAGGTCAACGGGCGCCGCGAGCTGCTGGTGCGGCGGGACGGCCGGGCGGCCGGGGTCGACACCGTGGAGGTCGAGGGCGGCCGCGTCACCGCCGTCCGCCGTGTCCTCAACCCCGCGAAGCTCACGTCCCTGCGCGGGATCTGAGCCGGGCCTCACCGCCCCGCTGGGACGATCTTCTCGGTCTGGGCCAGGGCCTCGGCGAGGATGCCCGCCAGGTCCTGGCCGGTGCCCTGCGAGAAGATCACCTGGTCGACGCCCCGCTCGGCGAGCCGCCCGACGGTGTCGACGGCGGCGCCGACCGAGGGTGTCCCGGTGAAGAAGGTCAGCGAGGTCTTCTCGATCTCGGCGTAGTCGCGGCCCTCGCGCTCGCAGTGCTCCTTCAGGACCTCCAGCTTGCGGGGCAGCTCGTCGCCGTCGAAGAGGTTGCAGGCGTCGGCGTACTTCGCGACGAACCGCAGCGTCTTCTTCTCCCCGCCCCCGCCGACGAGGATCGGCGGGTGGGGGCGCCGCAGCGCGGGCGGCGAGTTGAGCGGGCGCTCCAGCCTGTAGTGCTCGCCCTCGAACGGCGACTCGTCGCCGTCCCACATCCGGTGGGCGATCCGCAGCGTCTCCTCCAGCCGCTCGAACCGCTCCGCGGTCGGCGGGAACGGGATGCCGAGGCCGCGCGACTCCTCGTCGTTCCAGGCCGCGCCGACGCCGAGCCACGCGCGCCCGCCCGACAGGACGTCCAGCGTGGTCACGGTCTTGACCAGCACGCCGGGGTGCCGGTAGGTGACGCCGGTGACCATCGTCCCGAGCGTGATCCGCTCCGTCAGCGCCGCCGCGTACGCGAGCGCGGAGTAGCCCTCCAGCATGGGCTCCTCCGGCCGTCCCACGGCGCCGATCTGGAAGAAGTGGTCCATCACCCAGAGCGAGTGCAGCCCGCCCTGGTCCGCCTCGCGGGCGACGCGGCCGAACGTGGGGCCGATCTGCTCCGGCCCTCCGGGAAAGGTGAAGCTCGGAACCTGGAGTCCAATGCGCATGGCGAGTCCTTCGCGTGCCTCGTGGTGTAAGCCTCTCCTTCCCACTCTGCGACCTGGAGCGCACTCCAGGTCAAGCGCGCGGACCGGCCGGACGTTGACCTGGAGTGCGCTCCAGGTGCGATCCTGGAGTGCGTGAGCTCCTACTCTCCCGCCGAGACCGCCGAGAAGAGCGGTTTCAGCATCGACACGCTGCGTTACTACGAGAAGATCGGGCTGCTGTCCGGGATCGCGCGGAACGCGTCGGGACGGCGCGTGTTCTCCGACGACGACCTGCAGTGGCTCGGGATGCTGCGCTGCCTGCGCGGCACCGGCATGCCGATCGCCGAGATGCTGCGCTACTCCGAGCTGGCCCGCGGCGGCGGCGAGACCGTCCAGGAGCGGCTCGACCTGCTGCAGGAGCACGACCGCCGGGTCGAGGAGCAGATCGCCATCCTGCGCGCGCAGCAGCGGCAGATCAAGGTGAAGATCGGCTTCTACCGGGAGGCGTCGCTGACCTGCGAGGCCGCTCCCGCCCCGGCCTGAGCGAGGACGCGCTCCGCGCGCGCCCACGTCTCGGCCGGCTCGAAGGCGTCCGCCCACCAGGTGTCGGCGCGGATCGTCCCGCGCCGCCGGAACCTGCGCATGACGGCGACGTGCGGCGGCCAGGCAACGAAGCCGCGCAGCGCGGCGTCGCCGGTCCAGACCGAGACGGAGCCGCACCTGCGCCGGCGGAGGTCGGTCCACAGCCACAGGCCGACGGCCCCCTCCAGGTCGGGCCACGACCGGCGCAGCGCCATGCCCGCGTGGAAGGCCCTCGGCAGGTCGAGCGGACGCGCGCAGGTGAAATCGGTGACGCTGACGAGGACCGGGCCCGTCGCCCGGACCGGCCCGCCGCGCCACGCGGTCCTCAGGAGCGCCATGAGGGGTCCCGGCCGAGGAGGGTGAGCAGGCGGTCCCGCGACTCCGCGCCGGCCGGGGAGGGGACGGCCGGGGCGAACGAGTCGCCGGGCCCCCGGCCGTCCTCGGGGACGATGGCGGCCACCTTGAGGGACGCCTCCACGAGGTCGCCGGAGGGCTCCCAGGCGGCTCCGATCGAGGCGGCGACGTCCCAGGCGTGCACGACGAGGTCGACGAAGTGGAAGCTGATCGCCAGCGCCGCGGGGAAGGCGCCGCCGTCGCGGATCTCGGGGAGGACGAGTTCGGCGTCCGGGGCCGCCTCCGCGAACGCCCTCGTCACGAGGTCGGCGGAGGCCCGCGCCGCGGCGAGGGGGTCGTCGCCGAGGTCGCCGCCGCGCCACGCGGACAGCCGCGCGCCCTCGCCCCGGGCGGCGGCCGCGAAGCCCTCGTCCTGGCTCACCTGGTGGCGCAGCAGGCCGTGCAGCGTCCAGTCGGGGCACGGCGTCGGCAGCCGCAGCGCGTCCGGCTTCACCTGCGCGACGAGGGACAGGTAGAGATCGGCCGCTTTCCGGTCGAGTGGCCGGAAATCGGTGGTGAGGAGTTCGTTGAGCAGGTCCATACCGCCACGCTAGGGACGCGCAGAGGCCCAGGTACAGGTCCAAAATTGCGCATAATGACTGAGCCGATTTAGGCTCGGCGCCGTGGACCTCCACGTGAGCCTGGTGGGGCGCCGCGACCTCGCCGGGCAGATCTACGGCCAGCTGCGCGCCGCGATCCTGGACGGCCGGCTGCGCGCGGGGGAGGCGCTGCCGCCGACGCGCGAGCTGGCCCGGCGCCTGGCGATCTCCCGCAACACGGTCGGCGTCGCCTACGACCGGCTCGCGGCCGAGGGGTTCCTGACGAGCCGGGTCGGCGCGGGGACGTTCGTCCGGGAGACCGGGTCCGCCGCGCGGGGCGCGCCCGCCGCCTCGCCGCTGCGCCCGCGCGGCGTGTGGGCCGGGGTGTCCGCCTGGCCGGCGCCGATGCCCGGGATCCGGTGGGACTTCCGCGCTGGGCTGCCCGACGTGCGGCTGTTCCCCTACGAGGCATGGCGGCGGATCATGTCGGGGCTGCTGCGGCCGTCGGCGCTGGCCGATCCCGCCTCGGCGGCCGACCCGGCGGGGCTGCCCGCCCTGCGCGAGGCCGTCGCCCGCCACGTGGGCGTCTCGCGGTCGGTGCGGGCGAGCGGGGCCGACGTCGTCGTCACGTCCGGCGTCCAGCAGGCCCTCGACCTCATCGTCCGGGTCCTGCTGGAACCGGGCGACGTGGTCGCCGTGGAGGACCCCGGGTACCCGCCCGTGCGGATGCTCCTCGCCGCGGCCGGGATGCGGGTGCGCGGCGTGCCGGTCGACGCCGAGGGGCTCCGGGTGGACGCGCTGCCCGGCGACGCGCGGGCCGTCTACGTCACGCCCTCGCACCAGTTCCCGCTCGGCATGCCGATGTCGCTGCCGCGCCGCAGGGCGCTGCTCGACTGGGCGCGGCGGCGGGACGTGGTGATCGTCGAGGACGACTACGACACCGAGTACCGGTACGGCGGGCGGCCCGTCGAGCCGCTGCAGAGCCTCGACGAGGACGGCCGCGTCCTGTACACCGGCACCTTCTCCAAGATCATGCGGCCGGTGCTGCGCCTGGGGTTCCTGGTGGCGCCGCCGTCGCTGCACCACGCGTTCCGCATGGCGCGCTACGTCTCGTCCTGGCATGCCGAACTGCCCGCGCAGGCGGCCCTCGCCCGGTTCATCGACGAGGGCCTGCTCGCCCGCCACATCCGCAGGTCCCGCCGCGAGTACCGGGCGCGGCACGAGCGCGTCGCCGAGCGGGTGGCCGGGCTGCCGGGGGACCGGCTCGACCTCGTCCCGTCCGAGGCGGGGCTGCATCTGAGCGCGGTGTTCCGGGACGGCGCGGACGACGCCGCCGTCGCCGCGAGGGCGCTCACCGAGGGCGTCGGGCTGTTCGCGCTGTCGGAGTTCGCCGTGACCGGGCCGCCCGGCGCGGGCCTGGTCTTCGGGTACGGCGCCGTGACGCCGCCCGAGATCGACGAGGGGATGCGCCGGCTCGCCGGCGTCCTGCGCGGCCGCTCGTGACTAGCGGTGGACGGGCGTGATGCGCCGGCCGTCCGCGCCGAAGAACAGGATCCGGTCCAGGTCGACCGCCAGCGCGACGCGGTCGCCCCGGTCGGGCCGCCCGCCGGGCGCGATGCGGAAGACGAGGTCGGACCGCCGGTGGTGGCCCGCGTGCTCCTCGACCGGCTCCTGCGCCTCGGCCGGCCTGCCGAACAGCGCCCGGACCCGATCGCGCAGCCCGGGCCGCTCCGCCGCGGGGGCCTGCGGCCGCTCGGGCCGGCCGACCTCGTTCGCGTCCACCGTGGGGATGCCGGCCTCGGCGTAGGCGAGCCACTCGTGGCCGTGGAACTCCAGCGCGCGGACCTGCCCGGACAGGACGGTCCCGGCCGGGGCGGGCGAGCCCGGGGCGATCGGCATCATCGTGTCGGGGCGGATCCCGACGATCACGGGCCGGCCCTGGTGGCTGATCAGCGCGGACGCCCGCGGGTCGTTCCAGGGCAGCGTGAGCCGCTGCGGTCCGAGGTCGAGCATCAGCCCCTGGCCCTCGACCGCCCACAGGGTGGCCTGCAGCAGGTTGATCGGAGGGGAGCTGAGGAACGCGGCCACGAACACGGTCGCCGGGTCCTCGTAGATCTGCTCGGGGGTGCCGACGTCCTCCAGGACGCCGTCGCGCAGCACGGCCATCCGGTCGGCCATCGTCATGGCCTCGACCTGGTCGTGCGTGACGTAGACGGTGGTGGTGCGGCTGGAGCGCACCAGCGCGGCGATCTCCACGCGCAGCTCCGCGCGCAGGCCCGCGTCCAGGCTCGACAGCGGCTCGTCCATCAGGAACAGCGACGGCTCGCGGATCAGCGCCCGGCCGATCGCGGCCCGCTGCCGCTGGCCCCCCGACAGCGTGCGCGGCAGCCGGTCGATCATCGTGTTGATGCCGAGCGCGCGCGCCAGCTCGACGACCTTCGCGGACGCCTCGGCGCGGTCGTCCCCGGACACCTCCAGCGGGAACATCATGTTGCCCTTGACCGTGCGGTGCGGGTAGAGCGCGCCCTCCTGGAAGACCATCGCCACGTTCCGTTCGCGCGGCGGCAGGTCGTTGGCGACGGTGCCGTTCAGCCACAGGTCCCCGCCGGTGATCTCCTCCAGCCCGGCGATCATGCGCAGGATGGTCGACTTGCCGCAGCCGGACGGTCCGAGCAGGACGAAGAGCTCCCCGTCGCTGATGCGCAGGCGGACGTCGCGGACCGCCACCTGCCCGCCGGGATACACCTTGTCGACGCCGTCCAGCACAACATCCGTCATCGAGTCCGCCTGGGGGTGGGCAAATCTACGGTGGGCCATCTCATCGCGGCGCGGTCCACATTGTCCAGAGTAAAACCAGGGTTACCCGCCGTTAATCCGTCCGAGTCCGGCCACCGGATCGTATATTCCCGGCATTGCTGGATGTTCCCGACTTCGACCTGTTCGGCGCCGTGCCGGGGGTCCGGCGGGCCGCCGCCCTGGAGATCGGCGGCCCGCCGTGTCACCTTTGATCACGAAGCCCGTCCAGGGTTCGAAGGAGGAGCTCCCATGCCCGACTCCCCACCCCCCGTCACCCGCCGAACCTTCCTGCACCGCACCGGCGCGGGCGCCGTCCTGCTCGCGGGCGGCGTGCTCGCCGGCGGCACCGCCGCCGCGGCGCCGGCCGGCCGGTCCGCCCTCGCCGGCCCCGCCCGCAGGCCCGCGCCCGCCGACCTCGACCCGCTGGCCCTGCTGAAGAAGATGCTGTCGTTCGACACCCAGAACTTCGGGGAGGGCGGCGTCACCCGGCCCCACGCCGAGATGCTCAAGGCCGTCTGGGACTCCGCGGGGGTCCCCGCGGAGATCATCCCCACGCCGAAGAAGGACAACGTCCACCTCGTCGCCCGGATCGAGGGCGGCACCGCGGCGCCGCCGCTGCTCCTGCTCGGACATTCCGACGTAGTCCCGGTGGAACGTGACAAATGGTCGGTCGACCCGTTCGCCGGGACCGTCCGCGACGGCGAGGTCTACGGCCGCGGCGCCCTGGACATGAAGGGCGCCAACTCCGCCAACATCAGCGCCCTGCTCCGGCACGTCAAGGAGGGCGCGAGGTTCGACCGCGACATCATCGTCCTCACCGACTGCGACGAGGAGGCCGGGCAGTACGGCTCCCACTGGCTCGCCGAGCACCACTGGGACAAGGTCAACGCCGGCATGGTGCTCACCGAGGGCGGCTGGTTCCTCGCCCAGAAGGACCGGCGGACGCCGATGCTCATCACGGTGACGCGCCAGGACAAGGTCTACTTCAACCTCGACCTCGCCGCCGGCGGCACCGCCACCCACTCCTCCAAGCCCAATCCCGACTCGGCCATCGCCCGGCTCTCCCGCGCCGTCGCCGACCTCGACGCCTGGCTCGCGCCGGTCGCGCTCACCCCCGTGACGCGGGAGTACTTCGGCGCGCTCGCCAAGGCCACCGACGACCGCCCGTTCGAACGGGCGCTGCGGCTGCTGCTGTCCGCGCGGTCCCAGCAGGCCCGTGAGCGGGCGGCCGCGCTCGTCGTCAAGCGCAGCTCCTACCCGTGGCTGCACCAGGCCCTCCTCCGCACGACGCACGCCTTCGTGATCGAGGACGCGGGCTACAAGGAGAACGTCATCCCGTCCAAGGCCACGCTGCGCGTCAACTGCCGGGGCGTCCCCGGCGGCCAGCGGCCGCGCGACTTCCTGGCCGCGATCCGGCGGCGCCTCGCCGGCCGCGAGGTGACCGTCACGCTCGCGGGCAACCCGGGGGAGTCGGAGGAGGACGCCCTCAGGAGGCTGGACGAGACCTGGGCCAAGCCGCCGTCCAGGCTGGACTCGCCGCTGTACGAGGCCATCGGCGCCGCGGCCGCCGCGACCTATCCGGACGCGGTCTTCGCGCCCGCCCTCTTCGAGGCCGGGACGAGCCTGGCGCCGTGGACCTCCAAGGGCGTCCCCGGTTACGGCGTCTACCCCTACGTCGTCGACAACGACCAATTGATCGCGATGCACGGCAACGACGAGCGCATCGCCGTCGAGGCCCTCAAGCAGGGCACGGAGTTCATGTACCGGCTCTTCGGCCGCTTCCGGATGGGCTGATCTACAGGCGCCCCCGGCCCCGCGGCCCGCGCGGGGCCGGGGGCGCACCCATGCCCGTCGCGGCGCGATGCTCTCGATGTCGCAAGCCCGCCGTAGACTCCTTGGTCGTGGCAGGCCGGATTCGCAATGAGGACATCGCACTCGTACGGGAGCGCTCGTCCATCGCCGACGTGATCGGCGAGTACCTGCAGCTGCGCAGCGCGGGCGGCGGCAATCTCAAGGGCCTGTGCCCCTTCCACGACGAGAAGTCCCCGTCGTTCAACGTGACGCCCTCGCGCGGGCTGTACTTCTGCTTCGGCTGCGAGGCGGGCGGCGACGTCATCAAGTTCGTCCAGGAGATCGAGCACCTGACCTTCACCGAGTCGGTGGAGCGGCTCGCCGCCCAGGCCGGGATCCAGCTGCGCTACGAGGAGGGCGGCGGGCGCGGCCCCCGCCAGGACGGCGGGCAGCGCGCCCGGCTGGTCGAGGCCCACCGGGCGGCCGCCGAGTACTACGCCGAGCAGCTGAACTCCGCCGCCGGCGCGCCCGGCCGCACGTTCCTGTCCGAGCGCGGCTTCGAGGCCGCCGACGCCGAGCGCTTCGGGGTCGGCTTCGCGCCCCGCGAGTGGGAGGGCCTCGTCAGGCACCTGCGCGGGCGCGGCTTCGCCGACCGCGACATCGTCGCCGGCGGCCTGGCCAAGGAGGGGCGGCGCGGCCCGATGGACCGGTTCCGCGGCCGGCTGATGTGGCCGATCCGCGACCTGTCCGGCGACGTCATCGGGTTCGGCGCGCGGCGGCTCTTCGAGGACGACGACGGCCCCAAGTACCTGAACACCCCCGAGTCGCCGCTGTTCCACAAGAGCTCGGTGCTGTACGGGGCCGACCTCGCCAAGAAGGAGATCGCCCGGCGGCGGCAGGCCGTGGTGGTCGAGGGCTACACCGACGTGATGGCCTGCCACCTGGCGGGCGTCCCGACGGCCATCGCCACCTGCGGCACGGCGTTCGGCGACGAGCACATCAAGGTCCTGCGCCGCCTGCTGATGGACCAGGACGAGTTCCGCGGCGAGGTGATCTTCACCTTCGACGGCGACGCGGCCGGGCGCAAGGCGGCGCTGCGCGCCTTCGACGACGAGCAGAAGTTCGTGTCCCAGACGTTCGTGGCCGTCCAGCCCGACGGCCTCGACCCGTGCGACCTGCGCATCCGGCACGGCGACGCGGCGGTGCGCGACCTCGTGGCGTCCCGGCTGCCCCTGTTCGAGTTCGCCGTGCGCAGCGCGATCGAGCAGCACGACCTCGACACGGTCGAGGGGCGGCTCGGCGCCCTGGACGCGGCCGCCCCCGTCGTCGCCGCCATCAAGGACCGCTCCCGCCGCCACATGTACGCGGTCAACCTGGACCGCTGGCTCGGCATCATGGACGAGCAGTTCGTGCTGCGCCGCGTCCGCGAGCTGGCGAACCGGCAGCACGGCCGCGCGCAGGCGGGGAACGGCCGCAACCAGAACGGGCGCGGCCAGAACGGGCACGGGCGCCCCCAGAACGGCGACGGCCGGGCGAACGGCCCCGCCGCGGAGAACGGGCGCCGCGGCGACGCGGAGCCGCAGGCGCCGCGGCGGCCCGCCTTCGACCCCGCCGACCCCGAGGTCCAGCGCGAGCGCGAGCTGCTGAAACTGGCGGTCCAGCGCCCGGCGCTGCTCGGCCCGGCGTTCGACGAGCTCCCGGTCGAGGCGTTCCTCGCGCCCCCGCACACGGCGGTGCGCGCGGTGATCGCGGATGCGGGCGGCGTCACCGCGGCGGGGAGCGTGCCGGAGTGGGTCGCCCGCCTTCTGGAGCGGGCGCCGAACGACCAGGTCAGGGATCTGCTCACCAAGCTCGGGGTGGAGCCGGTCCGGTCCGCCCAGGAATCGGACGACCGCTATGCCGCGGAATTGCTCGCCCGAATTCAGGAGCGCCAGCTCACCCGCATGATCGCGAGCGTGAAATCTAAACTCGGGCGGCTGAATCCGGTCGAGGCGGCCGAGGAGTACAACCGGCTCTTCGGTGATCTTGTCGCGCTTGAGCAGCAGAGACGGGTGTTGCGGGATCGGGGGCTTGGGTCGCAATAGGCGTCCGTCCCGCGAAAATGGGTCCTGTGATCTAGGCCCCATTTGACGCAGACTGTCTGCGTGGGCCCTTCGGTGCTGCCAAGCGAGGCGCCATCGGTTGATCAGGTGGCGGACCTCGTCGCACGCGGCAGAGAGCGCGGCGGTGTGACCGTCGAGGACGTCGCTGCCGCGCTCGATCGCTCGGACTTGCCGGACGACTCGCTGGAGCGGGTCGTCCGGATGCTCGCAGAGCAGGGGGTGGACGTCCTCGACTCTCAGCAGGAGACCGAGGACGTCACGCGAGCGGATGAGGGAGACCTCGGCAAGCGGGCGCCGACGAGCGACCTGGTTCGGATCTACCTGAGAGAGATCGGTCGCGTACCGCTGCTCACGGCAGAAGATGAGGTAGAACTCGCGAAATCGATCGAGGCGGGACTGTTCGCCGAGGAGAAGATGGCGCGCACCGCCGTCCTCGCCCGCGGCGAACTGCTCGACCTCGAACTGCTCTCCCGCGAAGGGGCGCGGGCGAAGCAACGGCTGATCGAGGCCAATCTCCGGCTCGTCGTCTCGATCGCCAAACGCTACGTCGGCAGGGGAATGCTGTTCCTCGACCTGATCCAGGAGGGAAATCTCGGACTGATCCGCGCGGTCGAGAAATTCGACTACACCAAGGGGTTCAAGTTCTCGACCTACGCCACCTGGTGGATCCGGCAGGCGATCACCCGGGCGATCGCCGACCAGGCCCGGACGATCCGCATCCCGGTGCACATGGTGGAGACGATCAACAAGCTGGTCCGCGTGCAGCGCCAGATGCACCAGGACCTCGGCCGGGAGCCGAGCCCCGAGGAGATCGGCCTGGAGATGGGCCTGTCGCCCGTCCGGGTCGTGGAGATCCAGCGCATCGCGCAGGAACCGGTCTCGCTGCAGTCGCCGATCGGCGAGGAGGACTCCGACCTCGGCGACTTCATCGAGGACGCCGACGCGGTCGTGCCGATGGAGGCGGCGGCCTTCCTCCTGCTGCAGGACCAGCTGGAGGACATCCTCGCCACGCTGTCGGAACGGGAGCAGCGCATCATCCAGCTGCGCTTCGGCCTGGTCGACGGCCACCCGCGCACCCTGGAGGAGGTGGGGCGCGAGTTCGGCGTGACGAGGGAGCGGATCCGCCAGATCGAGTCCAAGACGCTGGCGAAGCTGCGCCACCCGTCCCGGGCCCAGATGCTCCGCGAGTACCTGGACTGAGGCGCGGCCCGGACGGCGGGCCGTCCTCCCGGCCGTCCGCCGGGAGGACGGCCGCCGCAGGGCCGGCGCGCTGCGCCCGGCGCGGCGTCCGGCGGTGCGAAGAGATACGCGTTACCGCCGTTACGTCGCATTTCGTCCGGATGGTGTCCTACCGTGGTGACCATGCTGATCGTGACGACTGATGGCGTGGCGGGGTACGAGATCAGGAGCGTGCTCGGAGAGGTCCTCGGGCTGGCCGTCCGGGCCGATCAGGGCGCGGTCCACGCGCCCGGGCAGGGCGGGAGCAGCGCGACGTTCCGGGTGACGGGGGAGCAGCCGGGCGCGGGCCTGGCCGCGGCGCGCCGCGAGGCGGTGGACCGGCTCGGCGAGGAGGCCCGCCGCAAGGGCGCGAACACGGTGGTGGGCATGCGTTTCGACACCGCCCTGATCGGCGGCGGCGTCGAGGTGTGCGCGTACGGGACGGCCGTCTGGGCGGAGCCGGCGGCGCAGCAGCGCGAGCAGGCGCCCCAGCACCAGCAGCGCCCGCAGCACCCGGGGCACCTGCCCCCGTACGGCGACCCGCAGGCCGGCGGCCCGCCGATGGCCGCCCGCAACCTCACGATGGGGCTGCACGACCGGCCGCGCTGAGCGGCTCCGCCGGTCCGCCCGGAACGAGGCGGCGCGGCGTGGGATGACTCACTGTCTCCGACCCCACTTGACGTGCTGAGGTTAGCTTTCGCTAATTTAGGTAAGCCTAACCATTTGCACGCTCCTGGAGACCCTGATGCGTCCTGTGTCCGTCCTCGCGCTCGCCGGCGCCGCCGCGGTGTCGATGTCCCTTCTGACGGCGTGCGGCGGTGACGGGGACGAGGCGGGCGCGGCGGGCGCCGTGGCCGTGACGGCCACCGACGACGCCTGCGAGGTCGCCAAGACCGACCTCCCCGCGGGCAAGACCACCTTCAAGGTCGCCAACAAGGGCTCCAAGGTCAACGAGTTCGAGGTGCTCAAGCCGGACGGCAAGATCCTCGCCGAGCGGGAGAACATCGGCCCCGGCACCAGCGTCGACTTCGTCGTGAACCTGCCCGCGGGCACGTACAAGCTGCTGTGCAGCGCCGGGCAGACCGGCAAGGGGCCGTCCCAGGACGTCACGGTCACCGGCGGCGCCGCCGCCGGCGGCGCGGACCCGCGCCTGAGCAAGGCCGCGGCCGACTACAAGGCCTTCGTCATCGTCCAGACCGACGACACGATCGCCAAGACGCGGAAGTTCGTGGACGCGGTGAAGGCCGGCGACGTCGAGAAGGCCAAGGAGCTGTACGCGCCGTCCCGCGTCGGCTGGGAGACGATCGAGCCCGTCGCCGAGAAGTTCGGCGACCTCGACCCCAAGGTCGACGCGCGCGAGGCCGACCTCAAGCCGGAGGAGAAGAAGGACTGGTCCGGCTGGCACCTGCTGGAGAAGGCCCTCTGGAAGGACGGCTCGGTCAAGGGCAAGGAGAAGTACGGCGACCAGCTGCTGGCCGACCTCGGCACGCTGAAGTCGCGGCTGCCCGGCCTCACGCTGGACCCCGTCAACGACATGGCGGGCGGCGCGAAGGAGCTGCTGGACGAGGTCGCCACCGGCAAGGTCACCGGCGAGGAGGAGGCGTTCAGCCACACCGACCTCGTCGACTTCAAGGCCAACGTGGACGGCGCCAGGAAGATCTACGAGCTGCTCAAGCCGGTCGTCCAGGAGCACGACGCGCAGCTCGCCAAGGACCTCGACGACAACTTCGCGGGCGTCGAGGCGCTGCTGAAGAAGCACGAGAAGGGCGACGGCTACGTGTCCTACGACAAGGTCGGCGAGGACGAGCGCAAGGAGCTGGCCGACGCGGTGAACGCGCTGGGCGAGCCCCTGTCCAAGCTCGCCGCCGCCGTCGCCAAGTGATCCGGACGAGAGGAACGGCAGCGGCATGACGGGCGAAGGGACGCAGGAGCGGCCGGGCATGTCCCGGCGGCGGATGCTGGGGTTCTCCGGCGCGAGCCTGCTCGTCGGGGCCGCCGCCGGGGCCGGTCTGGACCGGGTCGCCTCCGCGGAGGAGGACGACGACGCGGGTGACGCGATCGCCTTCCACGGCGCGCACCAGGCGGGCATCGCCACCCCCGTGCAGGACCGGCTGCACTTCGCGGCCTTCGACGTGACGACGGGCGACCGCGACCGGCTCGTGCGGATGCTGAAGGAGTGGACGGCCGCGGCCGCCGCCATGACCGCCGGCCGGCCGGTCGGCGACGGCGCGGTCGGCGGCCCCTCGGTCGCGCCGCCCGACGACACCGGCGAGGCGCTCGGGCTGCCGCCGTCCCGGCTCACGCTGACGATCGGCTTCGGCCCGTCGCTGTTCGAGAAGGACGGCAAGGACCGGTTCGGCCTCAGGGCGCGCCGTCCCGCCGCGCTGGTCGACCTGCCGCACTTCCCCGGCGACAACCTCGACCCGGCCCGCAGCGGCGGCGACATCGCCGTCCAGGCCTGCGCGGACGACCCGCAGGTCGCGGTGCACGCCGTCCGGAACCTGGCGCGCATCGGGTTCGGGGTGGTCGCGGTCCGGTGGTCCCAGCTCGGCTTCGGCAAGACGTCCTCGACGACGCCGGACGCGCAGACCCCGCGCAACCTGTTCGGGTTCAAGGACGGCACCGAGAACATCGCCGGAACCGAGGCGGACCTGCTCGACCGCCACGTGTGGGCGGCCGGGGGCGACGGGGCCGACTGGATGGCGGGCGGCTCCTACCTCGTCGCCCGCCGCATCCGGATGCACATCGAGACCTGGGACCGCACGTCACTGCGCGAGCAGGAGGACGTCTTCGGGCGGAACAAGGGCGAGGGCGCGCCGGCCGGGCTGCGGAAGGAGCGCGACAAGCCCGTCCTGTCCCAGATGAAGCCGGACGCGCACGTGCGGCTCGCCCACCCCGACTCCAACCAGGGGACGCGCATCCTGCGGCGGGGCTACTCGTTCACCGACGGGTCGGACGGCCTCGGCCGGCTGGACGCGGGCCTGTTCTTCATCGCGTTCCAGCGCGACCCGCGGACGGGGTTCATCCGCGTGCAGAACTCGCTGGCCACCGACGCTCTGAACGAGTACATCCAGCACGTCGGGTCGGGCGTCTACGCGTGCCCGCCCGGCGTCCGCAAGGGCGGTTACTGGGGCGACACCCTCTTCGCCTGACGGGCCGCGGGCTAGCCCTGCCCGGCCCGCTCCGAGCGGATCCGCGCCACCACGTCGCCGGCGGCCGTCCTGATGGACTCCAGCTCCTGCAGGTAGGCCCAGTAGTCGGGGTGGGCGCCCGTGAGCCGCTGCGGCGCCCTTTCCAGCCGCTCGACGAGGGAGTCGAGCACGCGGGCATGCTGGGGCGGGGCGCCGCCCGGCTGCGCCATGGCGAGCCGCTGGGCGTCGCGCACCGCGAACCGGACGCCCTCGACGGGCCCGGCCGGGTCCTCGGCGACCGCTCTCAGCTCCTCCACCCGCCCGGTGACCTGCCCGGCGCGGCGGTCGGCCGCGTTCAGCTCGGTGCGCGCGGCGGTGAGCGCCTGCTGCGCCCGCTTCCACTCGGAGCGGCCCGCGTGCGCGGACGCCTCGTTCAGCCGCTCGCGGGCCCGGGTGACGGCCGCCTCGATCGACTCGGGGGCGCCCTTGAGGTCCTGCCAGCACGCCTGCGAGTAGCCGCGCACGAGGACGCGCATCGCCTCCCGGACGCCCGCCGCGCGGTTCGCGACGGCGTCGGCGCGCGTCCGGACGGAGGAGAGCGAGTCGCGGACCTTCTGCGCCTGCCGGGGCAGCTCCGCGGCCGCCTCCCGCGCCCGCTCGGCGATCTCGCGGACCTCGTCGGCCGCGCGGATGGCGCCGTCGAGGCCGAACCCGCCGAGCCCCTGGGAACCGAGCTGCGCCAGGACCTGCTTGGCGCGGTCCAGCTCCTGCTCCGGGTCGGCGGCGTCCATCCCGGCGGCCCTGGCCGCGGACACGGCGGCGTCCGCGGCGGCCACGGCGTCGCGGGCGGCGGTGAGGCGGGGCGGGAGCTGGTCGAGCGCGGACTCCAGCCGGGCCATCCGCGGGGCGAGGCGCTCGGCGAAGCCGTTGAGGTCCCCGGTGATCTTCTGGAGCCGCTCGGTGGAGGCGACGAACGCGCGCCGCGCGGCGTCGTACTCGGCCGGTGACCGGTCCCGGTCATCGAGGTCGTGGGCGTCCAGGACGGAGATGTAGGCCACCGAGGCGGCGTCGGCGGCCTCGGCGAGCCGGGTGAACTCCCGGCGGGCGGGCTCGGCCGCCTTGGCGTCCAGGTCCTCGAACACGGTGACGCGGCCGTCGATGTACTTCTGCGCCTGGTCCATGTCGTAGAAGGCGGCCGCGGCCGCCTCCCGCGCCTCGACGGCCCCGGCCGCCGCCTGTGCCCCGCGGCCGCCCCGGCGGCGCTGGTCGCCCGGTCCCCGCAACGCAGCCTCCCTTCGTCCGCCCCCCAGTCTGGCGCAACCGGCCCGGGTTTCGTCCACGCGGGAAGGCGGGCGGGTGCGCGGCGACGGCGGGGTGGCGACCGAATCACAAAGATTGTCGCCATCCCTTCATAAAGGATGGAACGGATAGCATCGCTGCAACGTCGATAAGGCTGGGCGCCCGTTCGGCGTCCGATCCGGCATGCGATCTTGGAGGCTCATCGTGCCCGTCAGCCTGAGCAAAGGCGGCAACGTCTCGCTCACCAAGCAGGCCCCCGGCCTGTCCGCGGTGACCGTCGGTCTCGGCTGGGACCTGCGCACGACGACCGGGACCGATTTCGACCTCGACGCCTCCGCCATGGTCCTGGACGCCTCCGGAAAGATCATTACGGACCAGCACTTCGTCTTCTTCAACAATCTGCGCACGCCGGACGGCGCGGTCGAGCACACCGGCGACAACACCACCGGCGCGGGCGAGGGCGACGACGAGCAGCTCAAGGTCAACTTCGGCGCGATGCCCGCCACGGCCGAACGGGTCGCGTTCGCCGTGTCGATCTACGACGCCGACAGCCGCGGGCAGAACTTCGGGCAGGTCCGCAACGCCTTCATCCGGGTGCTGAACCAGGCCGACGGTGCGGAGATGGCGCGCTACGACCTGACCGAGGACGCGTCCATGGAGACCGCCATGGTCTTCGGTGAGCTGTACCGCAACGGGACGGAATGGAAGTTCAGGGCGGTGGGCCAGGGGTACGCGTCGGGACTGGCCGGCATCGCGGCCGACTTCGGCGTCAACATCTGAACAGTCCGAGCAGTCTGGACAGGAAGGGAGCAGCCCGCACATGGGGGTCTCACTCGCCAAGGGCGGCAACGTCTCGCTGACGAAGGCCGCGCCGAACCTCACCGCGGTCACCGTCGGCCTCGGCTGGGACGTGCGCGCCACCACCGGCGCCGACTTCGACCTGGACGCCTCCGCGCTGATGCTGGCGAGCACCGGCAAGGTCATGTCGGACCAGCACTTCGTCTTCTTCAACAACCTGCGCAGCCCGGACGGCTCGGTGGAGCACACCGGCGACAACCTGACCGGCGAGGGCGAGGGCGACGACGAGTCGATCAACGTCGACCTCACCTCGGTGCCGGCCGAGTGCGAGCGCATCGTGTTCCCGGTCTCGATCTACGACGCCGACAACCGGCAGCAGAGCTTCGGGCAGGTCCGCAACGCCTTCATCCGGATCGTCAACCGGAACGACGGCAACGAGCTCGCGCGCTTCGACCTCACCGAGGACGCCTCCACCGAGACGGCCATGGTCTTCGGTGAGCTTTACCGCCACAACGGCGAATGGAAGTTCAGGGCCGTCGGCCAGGGGTACGCCTCCGGTCTGGCGGGCATCGCGATGGACTTCGGCGTCAACGTCGGCTGACCGCCGGCGCCCCCGCACCCCGGCCGCTCCGCCCGGCCGCCCTTCCTAGCAGAAATACGCGCATGATTCTTCGCACCTTCGGGTGGTCCTTCGGCGTCACGGTCGTCGGCCTGCTCCTCGCCCTGCTCTACGACGGGCCGACCGGGCTCGCCCTGGTCGCCGTACTGGCCGTCCTCGAGGTCTCGCTGTCGTTCGACAACGCCGTCGTGAACGCCAAGGTGCTCGACCGCATGAGCGCCTTCTGGCAGAAGATCTTCCTCACCGTCGGCATCGCGATCGCGGTGTTCGGCATGCGGCTGGTCTTCCCCCTGCTGATCGTGGGGATCACGGCCAAGCTGAGCCCGGTCGAGGCGTTCGACCTCGCCCTCAACGACTCGCACCGCTACCACCAGCTGATGAACGACGCCTACCCGATGATCGCGGCGTTCGGCGGCATGTTCCTGATGATGCTGTTCCTGGACTTCGTGTTCGAGGAGCGCGCCGACAAGTGGCTGCCGTGGCTGGAGCGGCCGCTCGCCCGCATCGGCAAGCTGGACCAGCTGTCGGTCGTCGTGGCGGGCGGCTCGCTGGCGCTCGTGGCGTGGCTGTCGGCCTCCGACCCGGGCAGCGTCATGATCGCCGGCGTGCTCGGGATGGTGACCTACATCCTGGTCAACGGGCTCGGGGAGCTGTTCTCCGAGGCGAGCGAGGACGACGACGAGGACGAGGAGGACGGCGCGGAAGCCGGGAAGAGCGGCGGGCGGAGCGGGCCGAGCTCCCTGGCCCTCGCCACCGGCAAGGCGGGCTTCTTCCTCTTCCTGTACCTGGAGGTGCTGGACGCCTCGTTCAGCTTCGACGGCGTCATCGGCGCCTTCGCGATCAGCACCGACCCGATCGTCATCGCGCTGGGCCTCGGCATCGGCGCCATGTACATCCGGTCGCTGACAGTGTTCCTGGTCCGCAAGGGCACGCTGCACGAGTACGTCTACCTGGAGCACGGCGCGCACTGGGCGATCGGCGCCCTCGCGGTCTGCATGCTGGTGAGCATCGGCCACCACGTCCCCGAGTGGATCACCGGCGGGCTCGGCGCCGGGCTGATCATCGCCGCGTTCGCCAGCTCCGTCGTCCGCAACCGCAACCAGGGCGGGGACTCTCCCGACTCGGCGGCGGGCGGCGGGCGGCCGCTGCACTCCAGCCAGGTCTGACCCGCGCCACGCGTACCCGGAACCCCGCGACACACATCGATCACTGGAGGAGCCGAACGATGTCCATATCGCTGCAGAAGGGGCAGAAGGTCTCGCTGGCCAAGCCGGGCGGCGGCACCCTGACGAGGGTCAGGATGGGCCTCGGCTGGGACGCCGTGGTCAAGAAGGGGCTGTTCGGCAAGGGCAAGGCGCAGTCCATCGACCTGGACGCCTCGTGCCTGCTGTTCGACGCGTCCGGCGACCTCGCCGACCAGGTGTGGTTCCGGCAGCTGCGCAGCAAGGACGGCTCCGTCCAGCACACCGGCGACAACCTCACCGGCGAGGGCGAGGGAGACGACGAGGTCATCAACGTCGACCTGCAGAGCGTTCCGGCGGGCGTCGCCCAGCTGGTGTTCACGGTGAACTCGTTCACCGGCCAGGACTTCTCCCAGATCGCGGGCGCGTTCTGCCGGCTGGTGGACGAGAGCACCGGCGAGGAGATCGCGCGCTACGAGCTGAGCGGCGCCGGGCAGCACAACGCGCAGATCATGGCCAAGGTGTCGCGGGACGGGCAGGGCTGGTCGATGACGGCGATCGGGGCGACCGCCACCGGCCGCACGTTCCAGCAGCTGCTCCCGGCCGTGGCGACCCACCTGTGACCCGGACACCTGTGCTCCGGACACCAGTGATCCGGCGCGGCCAGTCCGCCCGGGGGCGGCCCCCCTCGCCCCCTGTCGAGAGCACCGTCTGACGAGGGGTAAATGCGGCATTTCGACCATATTGACGCCGCGCGTCGCAAGCACCTGTTCTACCGGCACCCGCGCCCGTTCGGCCGGCACGACGATCCGGACGTGCTGGCGGTCGCGCTCGGCGCGACCCTGTACTGCCCGGCCACCCGCCCGGCCCTCGCCGCCGACGTCGAGCGCGCGGCGGGGCGCGGCGTGATGAGCATGGTGGTGTGCCTGGAGGACGCGATCGCCGACGACGAGGTCGAGGCCGGGGAGGCCAACCTCGTGGCGCACCTGCGGGCTCTGCACGCCCGCTCCGCACCGGACGGCGCGGAGGTCCCCCTGCTGTTCGTCCGCGTCCGCGACCCCCGGCAGATCGGCGACCTGGTCGGCCGGCTCGGCGACGCGGCGGAGCTCGTCACCGGGTTCGTCCTGCCGAAGTTCACCGCGTCCGGCGGTGGAGCGTTCCTGGACGCGCTGGAGGACGCGGCCGACCGCTCCGGGCGCCGGCTGCTCGCCATGCCGGTGATCGAGAGCCCGGAGGCCGTCTACGCCGAGACGCGCGCGGAGATGCTGCACGACGTGGCGCGGCTCCTCGCCAAGCACCGGTCCCGGGTCCTCGCCGTCCGGCTGGGGGCGACCGACATGTCCGCCGCGTACGGGCTGCGGCGCCCGCCCGACCTGACGATCTACGACATCCGGCCCGTCGCGGGCGTGATCTGCGACGTGGTCAACATCCTCGGCCGCGCCGACGGCACCGGCCACGTGGTGACCGGCCCCGTGTGGGAGTACTTCTCGCAGGGGGAGCGGATGTTCAAGCCGCAGCTGCGGCAGTCGCCGTTCGAACGGCAGAGCGCCGCCCCGCTGCGGCAGCGGCTCATCACCTCCGATCTGGACGGGCTGATCCGTGAGGTGCACCTGGACAAGGCCAACGGGCTCACCGGCAAGACCGTCATCCATCCGAGCCATGTGGCCGCCGTCCACGCCCTGTCGGTGGTGACGCACGAGGAGTACAGCGACGCGGCCGACATCCTGGGCGTCACCGGGGGCGGCGCGATGGCCAGCTCGTACGCGAACAAGATGAACGAGGCCAAGCCGCACCGCGCGTGGGCACAGCGGCTGATGCTGCGCGCCCAGGTGTTCGGGGTGGCCGCGGAAGGCGTCACGTTCGTCGAGCTTCTCGAAGCGGCGGACAGCCGGTGACGGGTTCCTGGGTGGGTTCGCGTCTGGGCGTCCGCCTCGTGGACGGCGCGCGGCCGGCGGGTGCCGGGCTCTCGTCGCTCGTGGGGCTCGCCGTGCGCCGCAATCCGAAGCGCGCGCATCTGCTGGTGTCCGCAGTGCTGGGCAAGCACGTGCCGACCGATCCGCGCCTGGTGTACGGGTCGGGGCTGCTGCTGGGCGAGCTTGTGCGCGCGCGCCTGCGGGGCGGCGAGCCGTCCCGCCCTGGTTCGCTCCTCCTGGACGGGCTGCGGGGCGAGCCGAACGCCGCCGCCGGGCTACGTGACCTCGTGCGCACTCCCCAGAACCCTGTGGACGCGATCGTGCTGGGTTACGCCGAGACCGCCACGGCCCTGGGGCATTCGGTGGCGGACGCTCTGGGCGGCGCGTACTACCTGCACTCCACACGGCGTCCCGTCGAGGGGTTCGCCACCTACGGCGGATTCGAAGAAGAGCACAGCCACGCCACGAGCCATCTGCTGCTCCCCGCCGACACCGCCCCGCTCGATCGCGACGTACCGATGGTTCTGGTGGACGACGAGCTCTCGACGGGCCGGACGGTGCTGAACACCATCGAGGCCCTGCATGCCGTCCGTCCCAGGAGCCACTACGTACTGGCGGCCCTGGTCGACTTGCGAGACCCCGACGACCGGGCCCGGATGGACGATCTCGCCGTCCGGCTGGGTGCCCGCATAGACGCGGTGGCTCTGGCCGAGGGACGGGTCGGGCTTCCGGAGGGCGTCCTTGAGGCGGGCAAGGCACTCGTCGCCGGGATACCGTCACCGCCCTTCATCCCCGAGGGAGGATCGGCGTTCGGAGTCTCCCGGGTCGAGCTGGAATGGCCTGCCGCACTGCCGGACGGCGGACGCCACGGTTTCCTGCCCGAGCACCGGACGCGGCTGGAGAAGGAACTGGCCCGGATGGGCGACGTCCTCTGGGGCAACCTCGGCGAAGAAGCCTCCCGTGTCCTCGTCCTTGGATTCGAGGAGCTGATGTACGCGCCGCTGCGCCTCGCGGAGGCGCTCGCCGATGCCCGGCCGGACGTGGACGTCCGCTACTCCACGACGACGCGTTCCCCTGTCCTGGCCGTCGATGACCCCGGTTACGCCATCAGGACCCGCCTGGTGTTCCCCTCCCATGACGACCCCGCCGACGGGCCGGGGGAGCGGTACGCCTACAACGTCGCCCCTGGGGCCGGTCAACGCCGCTTCGACAGGATCGTGTTCGTGGTGGACGACGTCGGCGACACCCCGGCGCTCGCCAGCGGCCTGCTGGAACGGCTTCGCGCGCTAGCCCCCGTGACGGTCGCCACCGTCCCGTCCTACAGGAGAGCGTCGTGAAGCCGCTTTACGGGCCCGAGTTCGGCAGCTACCCCAGGGAAGACGTCGCCTGGCTGCTCAAAGACCTGTCCGGCGCACGGCTCGAAGCGCCCACCGAGGAACGTGAGGCGGCGATCCAGTCGGGACGGGCGCACTACGCCGAGTCGCTTCCGGTCGAGTACCAGCCGGGCCCTGAGTACCGGCGCCTGTTCCACGACGCGCTGGAGGCGTCCGCCGAGCGGCTCGCCTACGCCACCGGGCTGGTCACCGAGATGATCCTCGCCGAGCGCGGCCCGGACGCCGTCCTGGTGTCGCTGGCGCGGGCCGGGACGCCCGTCGGCATCCTGATGCGCCGCTGGGCCCGGTACGCGCACGGCCTGGACGTCCCGCACTACGCGGTCAGCATCGTCCGCGGCCGGGGCATCGACACGGTCGCGCTGCGGTATCTCGCCGAGCACCACGACCCGGCGTCCGTGATGTTCGTGGACGGCTGGACGGGCAAGGGCGCCATCACCAAGGAACTGACCGCCGCCCTGGCGGAGCACCCGTCCCCCTCCGATCTCGCCGTCCTGGCGGACCCGGGCCGGTGCACGTCCCTGTACGGCACCCGGGACGACTTCCTGATCCCGTCCGCCTGCCTCAACTCGACCGTGTCGGGCCTGGTGAGCCGGACGGTCCTGAACGACTCCCTCATCGGGCCCGGCGACTTCCACGGCGCGAAGTTCTACGCCGAACTGGCCGGCGACGACGTGTCGCGCGTCTTCCTCGACGCGGTCTGCGCGCGCTTCGGGCACGTGGCCGAACGCGTCGCGAAGGACCTGCCGGAGCTCCGCGCCGCCGACCGCGCGCCCGACTGGTCGGGATGGGAGGCCGTCCGGCGCAGCGCCGAGGCGGAGGGCATCGACGACCTGAACCTCGTCAAACCGGGGATCGGCGAGACCACGCGAGTGCTGCTGCGCCGCGTCCCGTGGAAGGTGCTCGTGCGGGCCGACGCTGGGCCGGAAGTCACCCACATCAGGCTGCTCGCCCGCGAACGCGGCGTGCCCGTCCATGAGGTCGAGCCCGGACGGTTCCCCTACGCGTGCATGGGTTTCATCCATCCCCGGTTCGGCAAGGGGGCCGTGCAGTGACCGTCCTGGTGTGCTCCGACCTGGACCGCACGCTCATCTACTCGACTGCGGCCTTCGCCTTGGAGGGCCCAGACGAGACCATGCCGCGCCTACTGTGCGTGGAGTTCTACCAGGGCGCGCCGCTCTCCTACATGACCGAGACGACCGCGCGCACCCTGGAGGCACTCGCGACGGCCTCCACGTTCGTCCCGACGACGACGCGCACCCCCGAGCAGTATCGACGCGTCCACCTCCTGGAGAAGCCGCCCCCGTACGCCATCTGCGCGAACGGCGGCCACATCCTGGTGGACGGCGAGGACGACCCGGATTGGGCGGCGTCCGTCCGGACCCGGATCGCCGACGGATGCGCCCCGCTCGCGGACGTCCAGCGGCGCCTCGCGACCAACGGCGGCGACTTCGTCCTCAAGCGGCGCACCGCGTCCGACCTGTTCGCCTACACGGTCGTGGACAAGGCCGCGCTGCCGTCCGGCTGGGTCGAGGACCTCACCGGATGGTGCGCCGAACGCGGCTGGCGGACGTCCCTCCAGGGCCGCAAGGTCTACTGCCTGCCCGCGGGCCTGACCAAGGCCGCCGCCGCCGAGGAGGTCGCCCGCCGCGCCGGCGCCTCCACCATGCTCGCCGCCGGCGACGCGCTCCTGGACGCCGAGCTGCTGGAGGCCGCCGACCTGTCGATCCGCCCCGCCCACGGGGAACTGCACGAAACCGGCTGGACGGCCCCCGCCACCGCCGTCACCGCAGCGCGGGGCGTCGCCGCCGGCGAGGAGATCGCGCACTGGCTCCTGGCCCGGGCCGCGGCGCCGCAAATGTTCACAGACCGACCTCCCGGCCGGTAGACAACCGTCGCCGCCCCAGGGGTCGCCGTGACGGCGATCTAGGGCCACAATCAAGGGTGCACCCTTCTCTCGCCCAGGAGGAGGTCACCTGGACCACATGAGCTCCCGTCTCACCGGCGACGAGACCGCGCTGTGGAAGGCCGCGGCCCGGGTCCTCGACGCGAACTGGACGGGCAACGCCACCGCCGCCTCGCCCGGCCTCTACCCGCACCAGTGGAGCTGGGACTCGGCCTTCATCAGCATGGGCCTGGCCCGCCACCGCCGCGACCGCGCCGAAGCCGAGCTGATCTCCCTGTTCCGGGGCCAGTGGGCGGACGGGATGCTGCCCCACATCGTGTTCAACACGCGGCTCGACCGGCGCGCCTTCTTCCCCGGCCCCGAACTGTGGCGCAGCGACCGGCAGCCCGACGCCCCGCACGGCGTGCACACCTCCGCCCTCACCCAGCCGCCGCTGCACGCACTCAGCGCCCTGCGCCTGCACGAGTGCGCCGTCGACGGGGAGAGCAGCCGGGCGTTCCTGGCCCGCCTGTACCCGATGCTGACCGCCCAGCACCGCTACCTGGCCCGCTGCCGCGACCTGGACTCCAGCGGCCTCATCGCCATCTGCCACCCCTGGGAGTCGGGCCTCGACAACAGCCCCGCCTGGGACCGCCCCCTCGGCGCGCTCCCGCTGCCCCCGTCCTCCTACGCCCCCGGCCTGCGCTCCCACGGCCTGCCGACCGGCGAGGACTACGACCGCTACGTGCGGCTCGTCGCGCTCATGCGGGAGGCCGCCTACCGGCCCGGCTACCTCCGCGACGCGCACCCGTTCGCGGTCGAGGACCCCCTCGTCAACGCCGTCTACCTGGCCTCCACGCACGCCCTCGCCGCCATCGCCGAGATCATCGGCGCCGACCCCGTCCCGCACCGCGAACGCGCCGAGCGCGTCCACGAGGCCGTCCTGCACCGCCTCTGGGACGCCGACACCGGCTGCTTCCGCGCCCGCGACCTGCGCGACGACCGCCTGCTCCCCGTCATCACCGCCGGCTCCTTCGGCCCCCTCCTGGACCCCGAACTCCCGGCCCCGATCGTCCGCAACCTCGTCGACCTGCTGCTGTCGGCCCGCTTCGCCGGCGCCGCCGGCTACCCCATCCCCACCTGCGACATCCAGGCGCCCGCCTTCGACCGCGCCGGCTACTGGCGCGGCCCCACCTGGATCAGCACCAACTGGCTCGTCTGGTACGGCGCCCTCGGCCACGACCTGCCCGTCGTCGCCGACCTGCTCTACGGCTCCACCATGCGGCTCGTCCGCCAGTCCGGCTTCCGCGAGTTCTTCGACCCGTTCGACGGCACCGGCCGCGGCAGCCACGACTTCGCCTGGTCCGCGGCCCTCGTCCTGGACCTCCTCGGGGCCCGCCGCGCCCCCCAGGCGGCCTGATCGCCTACCGTGGGGGCATGCGCCTGAACCGGGGTCCCCTGCCCGCCGCGGTCCGCGACGAACTCGCGCTGGAACGCGGCGAACGCGTCCTCGCGGCGGCCCCCACCCGCGGCGGCTCGTACGTCACCGCCACCCTCCTCGCCCTGCACGTGCCGACCCCCTCGGGCGGCTTCACCCGCATCCCCTGGGAGCGCGTCGACCACGCCACCTGGAAGGACGGCTGGCTGCACGTCAAGGAGACCTCCGGCGGCGCCGAGCACCACGTCCGCCTCACCGACCCCGGCTCGGTGCCCGAGACCGTCCGGGAGCGCGTCACCGCCACCATCGCCGTCACCCACCACGCGACCCTCCCCGGAGGCGGGAAGGTGCGCATCGCCGGCCGGCGCCCCGCAGCCGGCGGCGATGTACGCTGGACGTTCGTCTTCGACGCCGGGCTGGACCCGTCCGACCCGGGCCTGCGGGCCCAGGCCGAACAGGTCCTCGAAGACCTGCGCCGTCAGACCGGCCTCTAGCCGGGGTACGGCTGCTCCTCCTTGCGGCCGCCCGTGACCTGCTCGGGCACCCGGTCCTTCAGGTGCCCCGCCTTGTCCCGCGCGGCCCCGGCGAACGTCTCACCCTTCGACCGGATCTTCCCGGCCGCCTCCTGCACGTTCGGGTTCTCCGACACCTGCTTGGAGAGCTGCTTGATCTGCTCGTACCGCTCGCGCCCGGCCTTCGTCCCGAAGACGTAGCCGACCGCGGCGCCTGCTATGAACATCGTGCGAGCCTTCATGTCCAACTCCTACTGACGGCGGAATCGTGACACCCCCTATACCCGCCCTCGCCGCCTCAATCCCCGCGCGTGCGCGAACAGCCCCGGACATGCGCTAACCTAGACCCGCCGCCAGGGGCCGCCAGGCACCGGCGGACGCACGATCCCGCGTAGCTCAATCGGCAGAGCAGCCGGCTGTTAACCGGCAGGTTATTGGTTCGAGTCCAATCGCGGGAGCCGAGGCGGCTTCGCCTGCTCGCCGACCTTTGGTCGGCTTCGCCGGGGCCCGCTGTGCCAGTCCGGGGGGCGACCCCCCGGAACCCCCCGGTGGGGAGCTTCGCTCCCCGGCTCCCGGTTGCGGTCTCTGATTCTGTTCAGGTGTACTGCCGGTTGCCGCCTTTGAAGCTCTTCGGATGCGCCGTTAGATTTTCCTTCCCTCTCGGAGATACCCAGGTCGGACGCCATTCCACCTTGTCATTGGTGAGGTTTGGTCAGCATAGGGAGGCGGCCAGGGCCAGGAGGTCCGCTTGTTCGCCGCGGGGGCTGATGAGGAGGTCGGTGACGCCTGCTTCGGCGAAGCGGCGTAGTTCGCGGGTGATCGTTCTCTCGTCTCCGGCGATGACCGTCTCGTGGACGCCGGACAGGCCCTGACGGTCGAGGACCGCGCGGTAGGCGGGGAAGTCCGACACGGCGCCAAGCTGGTCGGCCAGGTCGCGGCGGACGGCGTCCGGGTCATCGGTGAGGGCCACTATGGTGCCCGCCAGTACGCGTGGCGCGGGGCGTCCTGCGGCCTCGGCGGCCTTGGTGATGGACGGGACGATGTGGTCGGCGATCGCGTCCGCGCCCACCCAGGTCGTCACGGTGCCGTCGGCCAGTTCGCCCGCGATGCGCAGCATGGCCGGACCAAGGGCTGACACCAGCACGGGCGGCGGGGTCACGCCGGGTGCGTCCAGTGTGCCTACCGCGGTCAGCGTCTCGCCGCGGTAGTCGACTTCCTCGCCGCGCAGCAGAGGGCGCAGGGCCGACAGGTACTCGCGGACGTGTCGCGCTGGGCGTTCGTAGGCGATGCCGTGCGATCCCTCGATGACCTGCGGGTGGCTCGGGCCGATGCCGAGAGTGAAGCGACCGCCCGTCATGGCCTGTGCGGTGAGCGCCTGGCTGGCCAGCGCGAGGGGGTGGCGCGGGTAGGTCGGGACGATCGCCGTGCCCACCTCGATGCCGGGGACCTCGCGGCCGGCGAGCGCGGCGGTCATGAGTGCGTCCCAGGAGCCCGCGTGCCCGAAGAAGACGCTGTCGAGCCCGGTGTCCCGGGCCAGGCGGACCTGCGTCACCAGGTCGTCCAAGGGGGCCAGTCCGGCGATGGTGAACAGTCCGATGCGCATGAGCCGCTCCAAGGTGAATCGGATCTTCCGGTTCTGGTTGTGCAGGATAACCTGAATCCTCTGTTCCGGTTACTTCGGGAGGAGGACGATGCGGGCCGACGCCAAGCGCAACCGCGAGCGGATCGTCTCCTGTGCCCTCGACCTGTTCGCCGAGCGGGGGCCCGGCGTCAGCATGGAGGAGATCGCGCGGGCGGCGGGCCTCGGCGTGGGGACCCTCTACCGGCATTTCCCCGACCGGCGAGCACTGGTCGAGGAGATCGCGACCAGTTCGCTCCGGTGCCTGGGAGCGGAGATCCGGCGGCTTCGCGGGCAGGAGCTTCCGCGCTGGGAGGCGCTGACCCGGGTCGTCGCCTTCTGCGCCGGTCAGCCGTTCGCGCTCGTGAAGGCCGTCGCGGACGGGGATTCGCCGCCGGAGGAGCGGCTTGCCCTGCAGGACGAGGTAGACGGCCTCCTCCGGGAGCTCATGCGAGAGGTGCAGGAGGAAGGCGCGATGCGCGATGACATCAGCCCGGTGGAGGCCGTCGAGATCCTCAGCACCGCCGTCTGCCGTCCTGGAGCCCGGGAGGACGACGCCGTCACCCGCGTGATGCTGGACGGGCTCCGGGCGAAGGCGTCGGGCCGATGACGGACCGGGTTTGCACGGTGCTCCGAATGATCTGATATGTCAGGCGGGGCGCGGCCGGTCGGCAGTTGGGCGCCAATTCGATCTCATTTCCCCGTGAAAACTCTGGCGGTGTTTTCCCCGTATCGCGCGCTCGGGCCGGTGGATCTTATGGCCGGAGGCGGACGTCGTCCGCCCGGTGCGCGCGGGCTTCGCGCGAGTAGCGTGTTTCGCAGGCTTCTATGAGTCCCTCGGTCAAGTGGCTTGCGGGGTGCGGGTGGCTATGGGGAGTAAAGAAGATCAAGAAATGCGGCGGAAGGTTCTCGCGGAACTCCAGGAGGAGCTCCGGCAGAAGCCGCTGACAATCGGCGTGGTCGGTGTTTCCGGGGTCGGGAAATCCACTCTGGTGAACACCCTGTGCGACACCGAGCTGCCGACGAGCCCTACCGTGGCCTGTACGAGGGAATTCGAGAGCCAGGACGTCAGCATCACCGTGCGGGGCGGGATCGTCGACGGCCACCGGACGAAACTGAGGGTCGTCGACGCGCCGGGGCTCGGGGAGAGCGTCGAGCAGGATCCCGGCTACCTGGAGATGTACCGGAGCGAGCTTCCGAAGTGCGACGTCGTGCTCTGGCTCAGCGCCGCCCGGAACCGGGCGATCGCCCTGGAGCAGCAGTACATCGCGGAACTCCTCGGAGTGAACGACCGGATCGTCTTCGGTCTCAGCCAGGTCGACCTGATCGACCCCCTCGACTGGAACACCGAGGTGAACCTCCCTTCCGGCGAGCAGCTGAAGAACATGCGGGAGATCTGTCGCGACAGGGCGGACCGTTTCTCGCGGACGATCGGGGCGCCCGTCGAGTTCGTGCCCGTCTCCGCCGGCAGGCGGTACAACCTCCAGCCGCTCTTCTCGGCTCTTCTGGAAAAGGTTCCCGACGAGCGCGCCTGGATATTCTCGGGCGTCAAGGCGTTCACCGCGGGGGACTGGGTCCCGGAGAAGTACCGGGGAAAGGTCATGAGGGGTGCGGACGGGGTCGGAACTTCCAGGAAGGGGGCGGGGCTGCTGAAGTTCCTCCGCGGTGAGTGACGGGGCGAGACTTCGGCGGTTTTTCTCTGGTGCGGTGGTGGCGGAGGCTCCCCGATGGAGATCCGTCGCTGACGGAGTTGCAAGGGGTGAACAATGGCGGGCTCCGAAGAGAACATGATCCGCAATGAGCTGGATCGCTACAGCGCGAGCGAGCAGCTGGAGATCGCGCGCACGCGGTCCTCGCTTGAGGAATGGGCCAGGAGGATCAAGATGCTCAAGGACATCGCGATGTCGGTCGCGGACATCGTGAAGGTGGCCAAAGAGCTGCTGGACTGGTGGAACAACCGGAGGTGACGGGGTACTCCACCACCGTCTCCTGACGCCCCGGGCGGACGTCCCGGTTGCGGCGCTCATGCCAGGCTGTGATCTCGCAGCCTGGCATGGCGGTTCTCCAGGCGACGACGGCGAACCGGACGTGTCACGGCGGGCCGGACAGGTCGGGTCCGCAGGAGTCCAGGTCGGGCACGACACCGAGCCAGGCGCGTACCTCCGCCGCCAGTCCGGTGTCCGCGATGAGGTCGACGATGGGTGCGAGGCCGGTCAGTGCTCGCTGCATGTCGATGAGCCGATGCGTGTCGCGGTACTCGTCGGTTTGGGCCAGGGCCCGCAACATGGCGCCGATGTCCTCGCCGGGGCGGGCGAAGTCGTCCTCGGTCAGCGGGATCGAGCGGAGATGCGCGGCGCGGTCGACCGCCTCCTGTCGGCTCATCGTGAAGCCGCCGAGGACCCGCCGGGCGATGCCGTCCGGCCGGAGGACCTCCGGCAGACCCGCGATCTCGTCGCCGGCCTCCAGGGCCGCCAGCGACAGCCAGACGAGGTCCTCGACGGCGTGCGCCAGCGGGAACCCCTGTTCCAGTGCCCACTCGATGAGCGAGGCGGCGAGTTCCGCATCGGCGGCCGGTCTCTGGAGCGGCCATCCCGCGCGCTGCCAGCGGACGTCCCGCACCCCTGCCTCGACCAGGCTCAGCCACCAGTAGAACGGGCTGATGTTCGGTGGCTGGTTGTCCAGCAGCCACTGCTTGCGCAGAGGCGGGTCGATGTCGAGAAGGCGGTAGAACACGAAGTCGGTCATGTCGCCAGCCGATCTTCCTGGGGGCCGCAGCGGTGAGGTCCCACGCATTATCCCCACGAATCGGATCCCTCGGCAGACCGTCGGGGGTTCGGGCGTTCCCTGGTCCGTGCCGTCGGGGCGCCTCGCGGTCCTCCCATACGGCGGGATGGTCGTTTCGGGGGTGATGATCGGGTAAGTGGGAGGCGACGTGCCATGCGGAGGGGGGCTGCGGCGGCATGCTCGCGCTGGTTCTCGCTTATGCCGTCGTCGCGGTCGCCGTGCCCTGGGCGCTCGGGCGTCGCCGGCGTGTGATGGCGTGCGCCGCGGCGGTGCTGCCGGCGGTGACGGCCGGGTGGGCCGCGGCGCGGGTCGGGAGGGGCGCGCTCACGGCGAGGCTGGACTGGGCGCCGGAGCTCGGGCTGGTGTTCGACTTCCGCCTGGACGCGCTGTCCATCGTGATGCTGCTGCTGATCGGCGGGGTGGGGGCCGTCGTCCTGTGCTACGCGGGCTGGTACTTCGACCGTCCCGAGAGGCTGATGATCGGGACGCTGGTCGCCTTCGCCGGGGCGATGACGGGCCTGGTGCTGGCCGACAACCTGCTCGTCCTGTACGTGTTCTGGGAGCTCACCACGGTCAGTTCGTTCGTGCTCATCGGCGCGACCCGGCCGGAGCGGGCGGAGGACCGCCGGGCGGCCGCGCAGGCGCTGCTGACGACCACCGCGTTCGGGCTGGTCATGCTCGCCGGGTTCGTGCTGCTCGGACAGACCGCCGGGACGTACCGGATCTCGGCGATGGCCGCCGATCCGCCGAGCGGTTCCCTGGCGACGGCCGGGCTGGTGCTGGTGCTGCTCGGGGCGTTCGCCAAGTCGGCGCAGGTGCCGTTGCACGCGTGGCTGCCCGCCGCGATGGTGGCGCCCACTCCGGTCAGCGCCTACCTGCACGCCGCGGCCATGGTGAAGGCCGGCGTCTACCTGGTGGCGCGGCTGACGCCCGCGTTCGCCGGCGCCGGGGTGTGGCGTCCGCTGGTGGTCGGGGTCGGGCTGCTGAGCCTGCTGACGGGCGGGGTCCTCGCGCTGCGGCAGCATGATCTGAAGCGCCTGCTCGCCTACGGGACGGTGAGCCAGCTCGGTCTGCTGATGGTCCTGCTGGGGGACGGGACGCGGACGGCCGCGCTGGCGGGCACGGCACTGCTGCTGGCCCACGGCCTGTTCAAGGCGCCGCTGTTCCTCACGGTCGGGACGGTCGAGCACGAGACGGGGACGCGGCGCGCCGATCGGCTCTCGGGGGCCTGGCGGCGGCTGCCGGTGCTGGCGGTCGCGGCGACGGCGGCCACGGCGTCGATGATCGGGCTGCCGCCCTTCCTCGGCTTCGTGGCCAAGGAGGCCGCTCTGGAGGCTTTCGCTCATGGCGGCGTGGACATCGCCGTCCTCATCGGGGTCGTGGCGGGATCTGCGCTGACCGTGGCCTACGGCTTGCGGTTCCTGTTCGGTGCGTTCGGCGGGCGGGCCGAGGTCACACCTGGAGGGCACTGGGGTCTGGTCGGGCCCGTCGTGGTCCTCGCTGGGGCCGGGTTCGCCCTGGGCGTTGCTCCTGGCGCGATGCAGAAGCTCGCCGGACCCTACGCGGACACGCTGCCCGGGGACGGCGAGTACGAGCTCGCCCTGTGGCACGGGCCCGGATCGGCGCTGTGGCTCTCCGTTGCCGCGCTTGTGGCGGGTGCCGCGGTGTTCGTCTTCTTCGGACGGACGTTCCCCGTCAGGCGGCCGCGGTGGCGGTTCCTGGACGCGCAGCGCGGCTACGACGGGACGGTGGAGGGGATCCTCGCCGGGGCGCACGGGGTCACCGCGCGCGTGCAGATCGGTTCGCTGCCCTTCTACCTCGGGGTGATCGGGGCGATGGCGCTGGTGGTGCCCGGCTCGGCGCTGGTGGCGGCTCTGGTCCGGGGGACGGGGCCGGACGTTCCGTGGGACCGGCTGCGGGCGTGGGACGACCCGGCGCAGGTCGTCCTCGCCGTGGTCGTGATCGGCTGCGCGCTCGCGGCGCTGCGGGCCCGCCGGAGGCTGACGGCCGCGCTGCTGCTCGCCGGGACGGGCTACGGGGTCGGCGGGCTGTTCGTGGTGCAGGGCGGTCCCGATCTCGCGCTGACGCTCTTCGTCGTGGAGACCCTCTCGCTGATCATGCTGGTGCTGGTGCTGCGGCGGCTGCCCGTCCGGTATCCGCCGAGGCGCCGCACGGGGTCGGCCAGGGCGGTCGCCGGGGCGGTCAGCGTGTGCCTGGGCGGATTCGTCGCGCTGTTCCTGGTGGTGGCGGCGCTGAGCCGGGACACCCGCCCGGTCGGGCCCGGATACGCCCGGCTCGCGAGCGAGACGGGGGCCAAGAACGTCGTGAACGCGATCCTCGTCGAGATGCGGGCGCTCGACACGCTCGGCGAGATCGCGGTGCTGGGCGTCGCGGCGATGGGCGTCGTCGGGCTGGTGACCAGCGGGCGGCGGCTGCCGAGCCCGTCCGGCGGCGAGCGCGGCCCGGGGGAGGCGGGGAGCCGCTGGCTGGCGACGCCGGGGCGGCCGCCGCTGGGCGGATCCTCGGTGGTGCTGGAGGCGGCGGCGCGGCTCCTCGGCCCGACGATCCTGGTGTTCTCCCTCTACCTGCTCGTCGCGGGGCACGGCTCCCCGGGAGGCGGGTTCGTGGGCGGGCTCGTGGCGGGCATGGCGTTCGTGCTGCGCTACCTTCCGGGCGGCCGGCGGGAGCTGGCGACCGCGCTGCCGGTGCGGCCGAGCGTCCTGATCGGCGGCGGCCTCGGGCTCGCGGTCGCCACGGGCGCGGCCGGCTGGACGGCGGGCGGGTTCCCGCACGGCGAGTTCCTCCAGGGCGAGGTCTGGCACGCGTCACCGCCCGTCCTCGGCGAGGTCGAGGTGCCGACCAGCCTGTTCTTCGACATCGGCGTGTACCTGGTGGTCCTCGGGCTGGTGCTGACGATCCTCACCACGCTCGGGGCGAGCCTGGAGGACGAGCCGGACGGGGAGGAGGCGTGACCGGGCCCGCGCTCGTCCTCGTGCTGACCGTCGCCGTGCTGTTCGCGGCCGGGTTCGACCTGCTGATGCAGCGGTCCCTGATCCGCGTCGTGGTCGGGTTCATGCTGCTCGGGCACGGGGCCAACCTCGTCCTGCTGCTGGCGGGCGGGGCCGCGGGCGCGCCGCCGCTGCTCGGCGGGAAGCGGGAGGGGGCGATGGCCGACCCGCTGCCGCAGGCCATGGCGCTCACCGCCATCGTGATCACGTTCGGCGTCACGGCGTTCCTGCTGGCGCTGGCCTACCGGAGCCGGCGGCTGCTCGGCGAGGACGAGGTGCAGGACGACGTCGAGGACCGCCGGATCTGCGCCGAGCGCCGCCGCGCGTCGTGGGACGCCCCGCCGGAGCGGCACGACCCGCTGGAGGAGGACGAGTGAACGTCCTGCTCCCCCTGCCGTTCGCGCTGCCGCTGCTGGGCGCGGCGCTCGCGATGATCAGCCGTCGCCGCCGGTCCTGGCTGCGGGTGCTCGCGCCGCTCGTCGGGGCGGGGGCCGTGGCGGCCTCCGTGGCGGTGCTGGTCGCCGTGGCGCGGGACGGCGTCGTCGCCGTCCAGGTCGGGGGATGGGCCGCCCCGCTCGGGATCACGCTCGTCGCCGACCGGCTGTCGGCGCTGCTGCTCGTGGTGGCCGGCACCGTGCTGCTGGCGATCATGCTGCACGCGGTGGCGGAGGGCGCGGGCGCGCTGGAGCGCCGGAGCGAGCCGGGGGTGTTCCATCCCGCGTACCTGGCGCTGACCGGCGGCGTCGGCCTGGTGTTCCTCGCCGGTGACCTGTTCAACCTGTTCGTCGCGTTCGAGGTGATGCTCGCGTCGAGCTACGTGCTGATGACCCTCCAGCCCACGGCCGAGCGCCTCCGGGCGGGCATGACCTATACGGTCGTCAGCCTCACGTCCTCGATCATGTTCCTCACCGCGCTCGGCCTGACCTACGCGGCGGCCGGGACGGTGAACCTCGCCGACCTGTCCGAGCGCGTCCCGGCGCTCCCGGCGGGCACCCGCACGGCGCTCGGGCTGCTGTTCCTCGTGGTGTTCGGCATCAAGGGCGCGATCGTGCCGATGCACCTGTGGCTGCCCGACGCCTACCCGGCCGCCCTCACCAAGGTCACCGCCGTGTTCGCCGCGCTGCTGACCAAGGCCGCGGTGTACGCGCTCATCCGCGTCGAGACGCTGGTGTTCCCCCGCGAGCACGGGTCGTGGGTGATGCTCGTCCTCGCCGCCGGGACGATGGTCGTGGGCACCCTCGGCGCGCTGGCGAACGAGGACATCCACCGGGTGTTCTCGTTCACCCTCGTCGGCCACATCGGCTACATGCTCTTCGGCCTGGCGCTGTTCAGCGTCGCCGGGCTCACCGGGGCGATCCTCTACCTCGTCCACCACATCGTCGTGCAGGCGACGCTGTTCCTCGTCAGCGACCTCATCCAGGCCCGCACGGGGGAGACGTCGCTGCACCGGCTCGGCGGCCTCGCCCGGCTGTCGGCCCTCATCGCGGTGCTGTTCTTCATCCCCGCGATGAGCGTGAGCGGGGTGCCGCCGACGTCCGGTTTCGTCGCGAAGCTCGCGCTGTTCCAGGCGGGGCTCGGGTCGGGGCGTCCGCTGGCGTACGCCGTCACGGGCGTCGCGGTGCTCGCGAGCCTGCTCACGCTCATGGCGATGGCGCGGATCTGGGTGCTCGGGTTCTGGCGCCCCCGCCCGGAGGAGGCGGGCGAGCCGCCGGCCGCCGAGCCCTACACGCGGGGCGGGGTGCGGGTCATGCAGGCCGTGACCGCCGTGATGGTCGCCGGGGGCCTGCTCATCGCCCTGTTCGCCGGGCCGCTGTCGGCGTGGAGCGCGCGGGCCGCGGCCGACCTGGTGGATCCGTCGGCCTACCGGCGGGCCGTGCTGGACGGGAGGACGCCGTGAGGAGCACGCTCCGCAGGATCGGGGCCCGACTGGGCATGGCGGCGTGGCTGCTCGCGGTCTGGGTGCTGCTGTGGGGGCGGGTCGACGCCCTCGTCGTCGCGGGCGGCGTCGTCGCCGTGGTCATCGCCTACGCGGTGAGCCGGCTGCCCGCCGTCCCGCTCGTCAACAGGATCCGGCCGCTGCGCCTCGCCGAGGCCGCCGCGGAACTCGCGTGGGACCTGTTCGCGTCGAGCGTGGTCATCGGCTGGCACGCGCTGCGCGCACCGCGCCGGGTCAGGGGCGCCGTCATCGAGGTGAGCGCCCGGACGCGTTCGGAGCTCGTCCTGCTCGTGGTCACGACGAGCATCTCGCTGCGTCCCGGCACCCTGCTCGTCGACCTCGACTGGGACCGGTCGATCCTGCGCATCCACGGCATGCCGGTCCGGGACCGCCGGGAGGCCGACGCCGCGCGCGAGGACGTGCTGCGCACGGAGCGCAGGCTGATGCGGGCCCTCGTGACCCCCGAGGACACAGCGAAGAGAGAGGAACAGGGATGACCGTCGTCTACACCGTCACCATGACCCTGCTGGGCGCGGCGATCCTGATGACCGCCGCGCGGCTCGTCCGCGGCCCGACCTCCTTCGACCGGATCATGGCCGTGGACGTCCTGGCGGTCCTGCTGGTCAGCGGCATCGCGGTGCACTCGGCCGTCCGGGGCGAGCCCGCGCTGTCGACGATCCTGGTGGCCGTCGTGCTGCTCGGGTTCGTCGGGTCGGTCACCGCCGCCCGCCTCGCGGCGCGGCGGGAGGAGGGCCGGTGACCGCCGGCGACGTCGTCACCGCCGTCCTGCTTCCCGCGGGCGCCGCGTTCTGCGCGGTGGGCGCGCTCGGCGTGCTGCGGTTCCCCGACCTGCTCACCCGGCTGCACGCCGCGACCAAGCCGCAGACGATCGGGCTCGTGCTCGTCCTCGCGGGCGCCGCGCCCCAGGCGGGCTCCGTCGCGGCCGCCGCCCCGCTGCTGCTGGTCGCGGTCTTCCAGCTGATCACCGCGCCCGTCGCGGCCCAGACGATCGGCGCCGCCGCCTACCGCGCCGGCGTCCTCGACCGGTCCGTCCTCACCATCGACGAGACGGGCCGCGAGCCCTGACCGCGCTCACTCCTCGGTGGCGGGGCTGCCGCCGGCGACGACCTCGGCGAGCAGGTCCTCCTCGGTGGCGCCGCGCCGCCAGTAGCCGGTGAAGGTGACGGCGCGGCGGTCCAGGCCGCGCTCGTTCACCAGGTGCCGCCGCAGCGCCTTGACCACGGCGGACTCGCCCGCGATCCACGCGTAGGCGCCGTCCGGGACCGCCGCCGCGCGCACGGCGTCGAGCAGGCCGCCGGGGGAGACCCAGGAGATCCGCGCCTCGGAGGCGGTCGGCAGGTCCTGCCGGTCGCCGGGATCCGGGACGTCGATCCAGACCTGCGCGGGCGTCCCGGCGGGCAGCCAGGCGAGGTTGCCGGCGATGGCGGGCAGCGCGGTCAGGTCGCCCGCCATGACGACGGGGGCGCCGGGCGGCGGCCGGAAGTCGTAGCCGCCGTTGTCGGGGCCGGTCGGGCCGAGGACGGTGACGCGGTCGCCGGGGCCCGCCGCCGCGGCCCAGCGGGCGGCCGGGCCGGACGCGCCGTCCATGTGCAGCGCGAAGTCGACGTCCAGCTCGCCGGGGCGCTTGTCGCGGACGGTGTAGGACCGCATGATGCCGCGCACGGCCGGGTCGAGCGCCCGCCAGTCGGCGAACCACGTGTCGCCGCCGCTGTCGCGCGGCATCACGGGGGCGTCCTGGTGGGGGTGCGGAAGGAAGATCTTGAACCGCTGGTCGCGCCCGCCGGTGACGAAGCCGTCCACGGACGCGCCGCCGAAGGTGATGCGGGCCATGGACGGGCCGAGCCGCTCGGACCGCAGCACGTGCAGGTCGAAGAAGGCGTACGGGTGCGCCGGGGTCTTCGGCATCGCGGCCTCAGCCCGTCTTCTTCGCCGACCGGAGGGACGCGGCGAGCGCTTCGAGGATCGGCGCGCAGCCCTCGTAGGAGAAGCGGGGCTCGGGCTGCCACGCGATGACCTGGTTCGCCTTCACGGCGGGCAGGTCCTTCCACGACGGCTTCGACCCGAGGTCCTTGGGCTGGAGCGCCTGCGTGCGGGAGTCGAGCATGATGACGTCCGCCGTGTACTTGTCGGCGTTCTCCCAGCTCAGCTCCTCGAAGTAGCCGTCCTTGCCCGGCTTCTCCGGGACGATCAGGTCGACGCCGAGCTCCTTGAAGTAGATGAGGTCGGTGTTCTTCCCCGGGCTGGAGGCGTAGAAGAGGTCGGGGCTCGCGGACGCCGCCAGCACCTTCAGCCCCGGCTTCGCCTTGGCCGCCGCGCGCAACGCCTCGGCGGCCTTGTCGAACCTGGCCTTGGCGGCGGTCACCTTCGCCGACTTCGGGTCGGCGCCGAGCGCGGCGGCGAGGGCGGCGGTGCGCTCGATCGGCTTCGGCAGCGCGACGGCGCCGGTGGAGATGGCGACCGAGTCCGCCAGCGCGAAGATCTTGTCCTTGCTCTCGGCCGGGACGTAGAACAGGTCGCCCGGCACGAACATGTTGTCGACGAGGAGCTCGGGGCGCAGCGCCGCGTACTTCTCGATGTTGAACTCGCCGTAGGCGTTGCCGATGATCTCCAGGCGGTCGACGGGCAGGTTCCCGGCCTGGGGGTCGGGCCTGCCGTCCTTGAGCTTCGTCGGGCCGAACACGCCGACGATCTGGCGGTCCACGCCGAAGTCGTAGAGGGCGGCGGCGGTGCCGACGTAGCCGACGACGCGCTGCGGGCGCGCCTTGAGCCGCACGCGGGTGCCGCGGTCGTCGGTGAACGTCCAGGCGCCGCCGCCCGGCGAGGCCGTGCCGCTCGCGTCGTCACCGCCTCCGCACGCGCTGACGAGCGCCCCGAGGGCGAGGGCGCCGCCCGCGCCGAGCAGGCCGCGGCGGGTGAGGTGCTGTGCCCCGATGTTCGACATCTCCGACGTTCTCCCAAATCAAGTTGCATGGCCGGATGGTCGGCCGATGGGAGCTTAGGTTAACCTAACCTAAGATCTTGTCCAGAGTGGGGACCGTCACGTGGTCCCCGGCCGTCCCCCGGAGCCCCCCACGTGTTGACGACGAAGTCGCCGCCGGTCACACCGCCCGCGGAGCCGGCGGCAGCCCGGCGACCGCAGGGCGCGCGATGGGCCGCCGGACTCGTCGGCGCGCTGCTGCTCCTCCTCGCCGCCGTCGTGCTGAGCCTCGGCGTCGGGGCGAAGCCGCTGCCGCCCGGACAGGTGTGGGACGGGCTGTTCCACGCTGATTCGGCGGCGTACACGCTCGTCCACGAGATGCGCCTGCCGCGCACCCTGCTCGGGCTCCTCGCGGGGACGGCGCTCGGTCTCGCCGGCGCGGTGATGCAGTCGCTCACCCGCAACCCGCTCGCCGAGCCCGGCCTTCTCGGCATCAACGCGGGCGCCGCCGCCGCGGTCGTGTCGGCCATCTCCTTCCTCGGCGTCACCTCGTTCACCGGGTTCGTGTGGTTCGCGTTCGCCGGAGCGGGCGCCGTCGCGGTGCTGCTCTACGCGGTCGGGGGCGGGCGCGCCGCCACCCCGGCCCGGCTCGCCCTCGCGGGCTCCGCGCTGAACGCCGCCCTCTTCTCCTACGTGAGCGCGGTGCAGCTGCTCGACACCGCGTCCCTCGACCGGATGCGCTTCTGGACGGTCGGGTCGCTCGCCTCCGCGCAGGGCTACACCGTCGTCCGCGTCGCGCCGTTCGTCCTGGTCGGGCTGGTCGCCGCGCTGCTGCTGGCGCGCCCGCTGAACGCGATGGCGATGGGCGAGGACGCCGCCCGCGCGCTCGGCGCCGACCCGGGACGCGTCCGGATCACCGCGATCGTCACCGTCACCCTGCTGTGCGGCGCGGCGACGGCGGCGTGCGGGCCGATCATCTTCGTGGGGCTGATGGTGCCGCACCTCGTCAGCGCCCTGACCGGGCCCGACCTGCGCCGGCTGATCCCGTTCTGCGCGGTCCTGTCGCCCGCCCTGATGCTCGCGGCGGACGTCTTCGGGCGCGTCGTGGTGCGCCCGTCCGAACTCCAGGTCGGCGTGGTGATGGTCGTGGCCGGGGGGCCGGTCTTCCTCTACTTCGTCCGCCGGGCCGGGAGGTCGCGCTCATGAGCAGGGGGCCGCGTTTCGCCGTCGTCCGGACGCCCGCGGTGTCGTTCCGGTTCCGGCCGCGCGCTCTCGCCGTCGCGGCGCTCTGCCTCGCCGTCGCGCTCGGGACGGGCGTGCTCCTCATCGGCAGCGGCGACTTCCCGATCAGCCCCGCCGACGTCGTGCGGACGCTGGCGGGCCGGGGATCGCCCGCCGACTCGGTCATCGTGAACGAGATCCGGCTGCCGCGCGTGGCGGCCGGGCTCGCGGTCGGCGCCGCGCTCGGGCTGGCGGGCGCGATCTTCCAGTCGCTGGTCCGCAACCCCCTCGGCAGCCCCGACATCCTCGGCTTCAGCCAGGGCGCCGCGACCGGCGTCCTCGCCGTGATCGTGCTGACCGGCGCCGGCAGCGTCGCGGTCGCGGCCGGCGCGGCCGGCGGGGGCCTGCTCACCGGCCTGGTCGTGTACCTGGTGGCCGGACGGCACGGCGCGCACGGGCAGCGGCTCATCCTCGTCGGCATCGGCGTCGCCGCGATCCTCACCGGCGTCAACGGCTACCTGATCACCCAGGCGGAGATCACCGACGCGGCCCGCGCCGTGCTGTGGCTGACCGGCAGCCTGGACGGCCGCGACTGGGCGGACGCCGCGCCGGTCATCGCGGCGCTCGCCGTGCTCGGGCCGCTCGTCCTCGCCGGCTGCGGGCGGGCGCTGCGGATGCTGGAGATGGGCGACGACGCGGCGCACGGGCTCGGCGTGCCCATCGAGCGGGTCCGGGTGCTGCTGCTGGCCGCGGCCGTGCTGCTGACGGCGCTCGCCGCGGCGGCGGCCGGGCCGGTGTCGTTCGTCGCGCTGACCGCACCGCAGCTCGCCCGCCGCCTCACCCGGACGGCGGGCCCCAACCTGCTGCCGGCGGCGTGCATGGGCGCGGCGCTGATGGCGGCCGCCGACTGGGCGGCGCAGCGCGGCTTCCCCGGCCACCAGCTCCCGGTCGGCGTGGTGACCGGGCTGCTCGGCGGCGGGTACCTGGTCTGGCTCCTCGTGACCGAACGCAAGACGGGACGGATGTGATGAAGGACGCGACCGCGCGGCTCGCCGGCGCCGGGCTCACCCTGGCCTACGACAAGCGCACCATCGCCGAGGACCTCGACGTGGCGGTCCCGGAGGGCTCGTTCACGGTGATCGTGGGGCCGAACGCGTGCGGCAAGTCGACGCTGCTGCGCGCGCTGGCGCGGATCCTCAGGCCCTCCGCCGGGACGGTCGTGCTGGACGGCCGCCCCATCGCCGACTGGCCCGCCAAGAAGCTCGCGCGCACGCTCGGGCTGCTGCCGCAGTCGTCCATCGCGCCGGAGGGGATCACGGTCGCCGACCTGGTCTCGCGCGGCCGGTACCCGCACCAGAGCCTGCTGCGGCAGTGGTCCAGGGAGGACGAGCGGGTCGTCGCCGAGTCGATGGCCGCGACCGGCGTCGGGGACCTCGCCGACCGGCATGTGGACGAGCTGTCGGGCGGACAGCGGCAGCGGGTCTGGATCGCCATGGTGCTCGCCCAGCAGACGCCGCTGCTGCTGCTGGACGAGCCGACGACCTACCTGGACATCGCGCACCAGATCGAGGTGCTCGACCTGTGCGCGCGGCTGCACGAGGAGGGCCGGACGGTCGTCGCCGTCCTGCATGATCTCAATCACGCCGCCCGCTACGCCACGCACATGATCGCGATGCGGGACGGCCGGATCGCGGCGGAGGGCGACCCGTCCGCCGTCGTCACCGCCGACCTGGTGGAGCAGGTCTTCCGGCTGCCGTGCCGGGTGATCGACTGCCCGGAGACCGGGACCCCGCTGGTCGTCCCGGCGGCCCGCGCCCGCATCGCCGCCCCGCGCTAGCGCCCGCCGCCCGGCGGGGGCACGCCCGGAATCGTTGTAGCCTTCTAATGGTTGTAGGGCTATAACGATTGGAGGCGGCGTGCCCGAACTCAGTCCCCGGCGCCGGCTGGCGGTACTGGCCATCTGCTGCCTGAGCCTGCTCATCGTCAGCCTGGACAACACGATCCTGAACGTCGCGCTCCCGTCCCTGCAGCGCGACTTCCACAGCTCGCTGTCGGGCCTCCAGTGGACGATCGACGCGTACCTGATCGTCCTGGCGTCCCTGCTGCTGCTCTCCGGCTCGACCGCCGACAGGATCGGGCGGCGCCGCGTGTTCCAGACGGGGCTCGCGCTCTTCTCCGTCGGGTCGGTGCTGTGCAGCCTCGCGCCGTCGCTCGGCTGGCTCGTCGCCGCCCGGGTGGTGCAGGCGGTCGGCGGGTCGATGCTCAACCCCGTCGCGATGTCGATCATCACGAACGTGTTCACCGGGCCGCGCGAGCGGGCCCGCGCCATCGGCGTCTGGGGCGCCGTCGTCGGGCTCAGCATGGCGATGGGACCGCTGGTCGGGGGAGTGCTGGTCGACTCGGTCGGCTGGCGGTCGATCTTCTGGTTGAACGTGCCGATCGGGCTCGCCGCGCTGGTGCTGACCGCGCTGTTCGTCCCCGAGTCGCGCGCCCCGCGCCCCCGCCGCCCCGATCCGCTCGGCCAGGCGTTCATGATCCTGCTGCTCGGGACGCTGACCTACGCGATCATCGAGGCGCCCGGCCGCGGCCTGGCCGACCCCGCCGTCTCCGGCGCCGCGATCGTCGCCGCGGCGTCCCTCGCCGGGTTCGTCGTCCACGCGCTGCGCACCCCCGAGCCGCTGATCGACCTGCGCTTCTTCCGCAGCGTCCCGTTCTCGGGCGCGACGGTCATCGCGGTCAGCGGGTTCGCCGCGCTCGGCGGATTTCTCTTCCTCAACACCCTCTACCTGCAGAACGTGCGCGGGCTGTCGGCGCTGCACGCGGGGCTGTTCCTGCTGCCCATGGCGGCGATGACCGCCGCGTCCGCCCCGCTGTCGGGACGGCTCGTCGGAGGCCGCGGCCCGCGGCTCCCGCTCCAGATCGCGGGGGCGGCGATGCTCGCCAGCGGCCTGCTGTTCGCCGCGTTCGACGCCGAGACCAGCGACGTCACGCTCTTCGCCGCGTACGTGCTGTTCGGTCTCGGGTTCGGCATGCTGAACTCGCCCATCACGAACACCGCCGTGTCGGGCATGCCGCGCGCCCAGGCGGGCGTCGCCGCGGCGGTCGCCTCCACCAGCCGGCAGATCGGGCAGGCGCTCGGCGTCGCGGTGATCGGAGCCGTGCTCGCCGCCGGGACGTCCGCGGCGCACCCCGCCGCGGACGCCTTCGTGTCGGCCGCCCGACCGGCATACTGGATCCTCGCCGGATGCGCCGGCGCCGTCCTGGTGCTCGGCACGGCCACCACGGGCCGGCGGGCCGCCCGCAGCGCGGCGCGCACGGCCGGCCTGTTCGGCGGCGACGAGACGGCGCCGGACGCACGCGATGTGACGGGAGCGAGTGCGCGATGACCGAGCCCGCAGTCCAGCACGCCGACGCCGCCGCGCGGGCGTGGCACAACCTGCGGGTCCTGCTGCACGAGCGCGGCGACCGGCGGCGGGAGGTCACCGACGCGCTCGGCATGAGCTTCTTCCGGGTCAAGGCGCTGCGGTACGTCGCCGCGGCGAGTGCGCCGCTGACGCTGCGCGACCTCGCCGAGAGGCTCCTCACCGACCGCCCCTACGTCACCCTCGTGGTGGACGACCTGGTCGGGCGGGGCCTGGTCGAGCGGACCGAGAACCCCGCCGACCGCCGATCCAAGATCGTGACCGCGACGGCGGCGGGGCGGGCCGCGGCGGCCGAGGCCGAGCGGATCCTGGACACCCCGCCGCCGTCGCTCTACGACCTCCCGGCCGAGGACCTCGCGGTCCTCGACCGGGTCGCGGCGCGCCTGGTCTCCGAAGGCTGACCGCGGGCCGGGCCCCGCGTCCCGGCGATCCTCAGGCCCCCGCCGGGACCTTGTACTTCCCGGCCGCCTCCGACTCCGTGGGCTGCCGCTCGACGACCAGCCCGCCGAGCGCCTTGGCGTCCGTCCGCAGGATGTAGGTCTTGCGGGTCCCGGGCTCGTCCACCTTGGAGAAGTCCATCGGCGTGCCGTAGCCGCCGTCGTGGGCGGTGGTGGACCGGTGCGCGGTGATCAGTCCCTCGCGGGTGAGGTCCTTGGCCGCGCACGCCTTCTTCAGCGCGTCCGCGAAGATGACCGCGCCCGTGTACCCGTTGACGACGGCGCTGTCGCGCGGCTGCCCCGGGTACTTCTTCCCGTAGTCGTCCGCCAGCTTCTTGATCGGCGCCAGGCCGGACGAGATGGGCGCGCCCGCGCTGGCGAGGTAGAAGTCCTTCAGCAGCGCGGGCGCGGCCGCGGTCTGCAGGAGCTGCGGGGAGAACCCGGAGTTGCTCGCCACGATCGGCGCCGCCATGCCCTTGGCCCGGGCGAGGCCCGCAAGCGACGCCGACTGCCGGGGCCCGGCGCTCATCAGGATCGCCTTGACGCCCGCGCTCTTCAGCGCCGCGACCTGGGCGGACATGTCGTTGTCGGTCGCCTTGATCTTCTGTTCGACGAGCGTCAGGCCGAGCTCGCCCGCCGCGTACTTCGCCCCGGCGAGCGCGCTCTCGCCGTAGTCGCCCTCGAAGTACACGTGCCCGACCTTGTCGCCCTTGGCGATGCCCTTCTCCCGGGTGAGGAAGTCCAGGGCGTTGATCATGTCGACGTCGTAGGTGGTGCCGGTGACCTGGATGTACCTGCTGCCGAGCAGCGTCGTCGACCAGGCGTTCGGGATGACGAACATCTTGTCGGCCTCGATGCGGCCCTTGAGCGCCGTCACCATCGGCGAGCCGACGAACTGGGCGATGCCGATGACGCTCGACTGCATCTCGCTGTACCCGGCGACGGCCTTCTGCACGTCGTAGCCGTGGTCGCGGACGACCAGCTCGACCTTGCGCCCGCAGACGCCGCCCTGGGCGTTCAGCTGCTCGAAGTACATCCGCTGCGCCTGGGTGAGGCTCTTGCCGAGCGGCGCGTACACGCCGGTCAGGTCGGTCTCGACGCCGACGCGGATCGTGCCGTCGGTGACGCCGGGCCCGGTCTTCACACCGTCCGAACCGGTGCCGCCGGACCCGCCGGACGCCTTGCCGCTGCAGCCCGACGCCATGCCCAGCGGCAGCGCCACGGCAAGCGCGACCACGGCAAGACGCGCCGGGCCGAACCTGGGGATGCGCTTCATATCGCTTGCTCCTCTTGCTCGAATCGGGTGAGGGGACGGGAGGCCCGGCGCCGGGACGCGGCGGTGCGCAGCCGCGTCCACGCCCCGGTCAGGCCGCCGGGGAGGAAGAGCACGACGGCGACGACGGCGGCGCCGTACAGGATCCGGGCGGCCTCGGCGGGGGAGACGCCGCCCGAGCCCGGGGCGGCGACGAGGGGCAGGTCGTCGCCGAAACGGGTGAGGAGCTGGGGCAGGACGGAGACGAACACCGCGCCCGCGACGGCCCCGGCCGCGGTGCCGAGCCCGCCGATGACGATCATGGCGAGGTAGTCCAAGGACAGGAACATGCCGAAGTAGTCGGGGACGGTCCGCCGGAACGCCAGCGCGAGCAGCGCCCCGGCCGCGCCCGCGTACATCGACGACAGCACGAACACGCCGGCCCGGTAGCGGGCCACCGGGACGCCCATGACCGCCGCCGCGACCTCGTGGTCGCGGACGGTGTTGAGGGCCCGCCCCGGCCGTCCGCGCAGGATGCCGCGCGCGATCCACACGGCCGGGACCAGCAGCGCGACGGCGAGGAACCACAGCCGCTCCAGCGCGCCGAGCGGGACGGCGAACACCACCAGCTCCGGGGCGTCGTCGAAGCGGAACCCGGCGATCTCCAGCGGCGGGACGTCCCGGCCGTTGAACCCGCCGGTGACGCTCTCGGCGTTGAACAGCAGGTGCTGCCCGATGAAGATCAGCGCGAGGGAGGCGATGCCGAGGTAGGTGCCGCGCAGCCGTCCGGCGATGGGGCTGAACAGCCCGCCCGCGACGCCCGCGAGCAGGATCGCGCCGAGGAACGCCAGCGGGGTCGGCAGCCCGAGGCCCGCGAGCTTCGGCCCCGAGCCGGACGCCAGGTAGACGTACCCGTACGCGCCGACCGCGAGGAAGAAGGCGTGCCCCATCGACAGCTGCCCGGTGGCGCCGGTCAGCAGGTTCAGGCCGATCGCGCCGACCGCCGCCGACATCGCGAACAGGCCCGTCTGGAGCCAGAACGCGTCGAGGTAGAACGGCAGGGCCAGCAGGACGAGGGTGGACGCGGCGGCGGCCGCGTACCGGATCCGGGCGTCAGACACGCGACAGCTCCCTCGTCCCGAACAGCCCGGCGGGACGCACGAGCAGCACCGCGAGCATCACCAGGAACGGCGCCACGTCGCCGATGCCGCGCCCGAGGAACGCCAGCTCGCCCTGGTAGCCCGTCACGAGCGACTCGGTGAGCCCGACGGCGAGGCCGCCGACGAGCGCGCCCGTCGTGGAGTCGAGGCCGCCGAGGATCGCGGCCGGGAACGCCTTCATCGCGGCGAACGAGGTGGCGCGGTCGAGGCCGGGGGTGGGGAACACGGTCAGGAACAGCGCCGCCACCGCCGCGAGCGCCCCCGCGATCGCCCACGCGGCGAACGACACGCGGCCCAGCCGGACGCCCATGAGCGCGGCCGTCTCGCCGTCCTCGGCCGCCGCCCGCATCGCCACCCCCCAGGGCGTGAGGCGGAACGCCAGCAGGAACGCGGTGATCAGGACGGCCGCGGTCGCGAACGCGGCGATCCGCGTCTGCGCGATGCCGACGCCCGCGACCTCGACGATCCCGTCGCCCCACGGGTCGCCGAGCGACAGGACCCGGGTGCCGATCTCCCGCGTCAGCGCGGTGGTCAGCACGATGTCGACGCCGATCGTGACGATCGCCAGCACGGACCGGTCCTCCACCCTGGCGCGCCGGAGCACCAGCAGCTCCACCAGGGCGCCCGCGGCGGCCGCCGCCGCGACGCCCGCGCCGAGCGCCGGCAGGAACCCGATGTCGTCGTGCAGCACCGCGGTCACGTAGCCGCCCGCCAGCAGCAGCGAGGCGTGCGCGAAGTTGACCACCTCGGTGGCCCTGAAGATGATCACGAAGCCGAGGGCGATCAGCGCGTACACCGACCCCGCCGAGACCCCGTTGACCACCAGCTCGATGAACGTGCTCAAGGATTTCCCTCCGATTCGGGGGCGCCCGCGGGCGCGTGCGCGGCGCCGAGGTAGGCGCGGATCACGGCCGGGTCGCGCTGCACCGCCGTGGGCGCGCCGCCCGCGATGCGCCTGCCGAAGTCCAGGACGGTGACCTCGTCGGCCAGCCGCATGACCATCCCCATGTCGTGCTCGACCAGCAGGACCGAGAGGCCGAGGTCGGCGCGGGCGCGGAAGATGACCTCGGCCATCCGCCGCCGCTCCGCGCCGTTCATCCCGGCCACCGGCTCGTCCAGGAGCAGCAGCCGGGGCTCCATCGCGAGCGCGCGGGCCAGCTCGACCCGCTTGCGCACGCCGTAGGACAGCAGCCCGACGGGCGCGTCGAGGTGCTCGGCGACGCCGACGAACGCGGCGATGTCGCGGACCCGGTCCCGGTGCCGCGCGTCCTCGCGGCGCGCCCGCGGCAGCCGCAGGCCCGCCGACACGAACCCGGCCCGGGTGAGGCGGTGCCGCCCGAGCATGAGGTTGTCCTCGACGGACAGGTGCCGCGACAGCGCGATGTTCTGGAACGTCCGGGCGACGCCGAGGCCCGCGATCCGGTGCGGCGGCAGCGCGGTCAGCTCCGCCCCGCCGAACCGCACGCTGCCCTCGCTCGCCCGGTAGACGCCGGACAGGACGTTGAAGCACGTCGACTTGCCCGCGCCGTTCGGGCCGATGAGCGCGTGGACGCTGCCGGGCTCGACGGAGAAGCCCACGCCGTCCAGCGCGGTCAGCCCCGCGAACCGCACCGTGAGCCCGCTGACGCGCAGCTCGCCCGCCTCCGCGCCGCTCATCCGGCGGACCACCGCTCCAGCGAGGGCCCGTCCCCGGTCTCGGGGGCCGCGGCGTCCGCGCCGCCGACGCCGAGGTAGCGGCGCCTGACCTCGTCGCTCGCCGCCAGCTCCGCCGACGGCCCGCGCAGCGTCACCGCGCCGACCTCCAGCACGTGCGCGGACGACGACAGCTCCAGCGCCAGCGCCGCGTTCTGCTCGATCAGCAGGATCGCCGTGCCCTGCAGGTTGATCTCCCGGACGGTCTCGGCGATGCGCTCGGCCATCATCGGGGCGAGCCCGAGCGTCGGCTCGTCCAGCAGCAGCACGGCCGGGCACGCCATCAGCGCCCGCCCGATCGCGAGCATCTGCTGCTCGCCGCCCGACAGGAGCCCCGCCCGCTGGCGCGCCCGCTCCGCCAGCAGCGGGAACAGCGCGAGCACCCGCGCGCGGGCCTTCGCGGCGTCGGACCTGCTCGGCGCGCCGAGCGCGCCCGCCCGCAGGTTCTCCTCGACGCTGAGCCGGCCGAACACCCGGCGGCCCTCCGGGACCTGCACGACCCCGGCCGCGACGACGGTGGCGGGGTGCAGGCCGACCAGGGAGCGCTCGCCGAGCCGGACCGTGCCCGCGTCCACCGCGCCGCGGTGGAACGGCAGCGTGCCCGAGATCGCGCGGAGCAGGGTCGTCTTGCCGGCCCCGTTCGCGCCGAGGACGGCCGTGACCGATCCCGCCGGGACGTCCAGCGAGACCTCGCGCAGGGCCCGCACCGCCCGCCCATAGGTCACCGACAGCCCGCGGACCGCGAGGGTCCCGTTCGCCATGCGCCCCTCCAGAAGTTCGTGTGACCGGCACCCCAGCACGGGGCCCCGACCTGCGTCCACGGGCCGCGGGCAAGACGGGGCGAGGGTCCAATCGAACGTCGTTCGGGTTGTGCGGGGAGCACAGTGCGGGCCGATTCGGGTGAGTGTTCGACCTTCTGGGGGGCCGCGCGCGTATGACCCGTCATGAGGCAGACGGCAGGGAACCGTTCGCGGCGGCGCGCCGCCCTCGCCGGAGCGCTCGCGCTGGCCGCGCTGACGGGCGCCTGCGAGTTCCAACCGGCGGCCGCGGGACCCGGCGCCCGCCCCGCGGCGCAGAGCACCCGGGTCGCGTCCCGCGCGCCCGCCCCGGCCGCGTTCGACGAGCGCGGGTTCCGGGAGGACGTCCGCACCGCCGAGACGCTCACCGACGACTTCTGGCGGCGGCACTGGAACCGCCTGTTCACGGGTGAGTACAGCTCACCGCGCGTCGTCGGCCTCTACGACGGACGCGATCCGGCCTCAGCGCCGGTCTGCGGCCGCGAGCGCTTCGAACCCGACAACGCGGCCTACTGCCCCTCCGGGGACTTCGTCGCCTGGGACGCCCACCTGATGCGGTCGGGGTACGCGCGCGGCGACGCGTGGGTCTACCTCGTGATCTCGCACGAGTGGGGCCACGCCGTCCAGAACCGGCTCCGGCGAGGCCTGGTGTCGCCCGCCGCGGAGCTGCAGGCCGACTGCCTCGCGGGCGCCGCCCTCTACGGCTCGTCCGACGACGGCACGCTGCGGTTGGAGGACGGCGACGAGCAGGAGCTGGTGGACGCCTTCGCGGTCATCGGCGACCGGACGCCCTGGACCAGACCCGGCGACCACGGCTCGGCCGTCCAGCGGCTGCGCGCCTTCTCGCGCGGCGGCGAGAACGGCGTGCGGGCCTGCTTCACCTGAGGCGGCGCTCCACCGACTCGACCTTGGCGTCGAGGGCGCCGGTCACGCCGGGCCGGATGTCGGCCTTGACGACCAGGCTGACCCGCGGCGCCCGCGCCGCGACCGCGTCGGTGGCGGCCTTCACCACGGCCATCACCTCGTCCCACTCGCCCTCGATCGTGGTGAACATGGCGTCGGTCCGGTTGGGCAGGCCGCTCGCCCGCACCACCCGGATCGCCTCGGCGACGAGCTCGCCGACCTCCTCGCCCGCGCCGAGCGGGGTGACCGAGAACGCGACGAGCATCGCGCACCTCCATGACTAAGGTTGGACGACCTGCCGTACCACGATCTCATCCAGCCGGCGCTCGACGACCACCCCCACCGGCCAGTCGCGCACGAGGCAGCGCAGCAGGGCCGCCTCGTGCTCGGCGAAGGAGGGGTCGCAGCCCTGCTGTTCGAGGCTGGAGCGGATGGCCAGGACGTAGTCGGCGTCGGTGAAGCCCGGGATCTCGCGGACCATCGCGGTCGTGGTGGCGCGATGGGAGTTGAGCCCGGCGAAGGAGCGGCCGCATCCGCAGCCGCCGTCGGGGTCGTCGCGGTCGCGGGCGCACACCGTCCCGATGTGGACCAGCTCGCCTTCGACGCACCAGTCGAAGTCGTTGCCGCGGAATCCCTGGCTGGAGTTGGTGGCGGTGAGAAGTTTCAAGGCCATGCCCCCCTCGGCTCGTGGACGCCGGACCACCGTACGACGAGGGTCTGACGTAACGTCGGGAACATGAGCGAAGACGACGACGTCCTGCTGCACCGCGACGGTCCCTTCACCACGATCACGATGAACCGGCCCCGCCGCCGCAACGCGCTCTCCCGCGCCTTCCTCCTCCGCCTCACCGAGGCGTTCCGGGAGGTGGGGGACACCGACGCCCTCGGCGTGGTCCTCGCCGCCAACGGCCCGGTCTTCTCCGCCGGGCACGACTTCGCCGACATGGCCGGCGCGTCCCACGCCGACGCCCGCGACCTGCTGCGGGTCTGCACGGACCTGATGCAGACGATCCAGTCCGTCCCGCAGGTGGTGGTGGCCCGCGTGCACGGCCTCGCGACCGCCGCAGGCTGCCAGCTCGTGGCGAGCTGCGACCTCGCCGTCGCCGCGGAGAGCGCGGGCTTCGCCGCGCCCGGCGGCAAGGGCGGCTGGTTCTGCCACACGCCCCTGGTGGCGATCTCCCGCAACGTCGGCCGCAAGCGCGCCGCCGAGATGGCCCTCACCGGTGAGGTCGTCGACGCGGCCACGGCCGCCGAGTGGGGGCTGATCAACTACGCGGTCCCCGACGACGGGCTCGACAAGGCCGTCGACGACCTCCTGCGGCGCGCCACCCAGGGCAGCCCGCGCAGCAAGGCCCTCGGCAAGCAGGCGATGTACGCCCAGTTCGACCGCCCCGAACAGGACGCCTACGCCTACGCGATCGAGGTGATGGCCGCGTCCAGCCAGACTCCGGAGGCGCAGGAGGGGATGGCGGCGTTCCTGGAGAAGCGCCGCCCGGAGTGGCCCGCGTAGGGCCTCGGAAGAGGGCTCGCTCCGCTCCGGGAACGGTGTGCCGCCATGGGTAGGGCGGGCGGGACTCGAACCCGCGACCGGGAGATTATGAGTCTCCTGCTCTGACCAGCTGAGCTACCGCCCCAGGCGCATCCCCGGACCGGCCGGGGCGTCGCCGGGTGCAATCTTAGCGGCGGCCGTTTCACCGGGGCCACCGCGAACCCCGATGTCCCACACCCGCACCGCCCACGACGTCCTACCTGAGGGGGTGGGATGTCATACCTGGTACCGAGTGACGGGTGGTGGTACCCGTCGGTAGGGTCCCGCGTATGTCCAGACGCATCCTCGCTCTCGTGCCCGTCCTGCTCGCGCTGGTGTTCGCCGGCGCCTGCGACGGCGGGTCCGGCGGGCCCGCGAAGAAGGCCGACTTCGACGCCGCGCAGACGCTCCGGCAGGCCGCGCAGGCCATGGGGGGCCTCAAGAGCGTCGCGTTCACCCTGGAGTCGGAGGGCACGACGCCGGTCATGGTGAAGGGCGGCGACATGAAGCTGCTCCGCAGCGGCGACGCCGAGGGGACGCTGGCGGTGGAGCAGCAGGGACAGAAGGTCGAGATGAAGGTCGTCGCGGTCGGGGACAGCATCTACCTCGACGCCGGGACCGGCGGCTGGCGCAAGCTGCCCAAGGGCCTCGCGGCGAGCGTGTACGACCCGTCGGCGGTGCTCGACCCGCAGCGGGGGATCGCCAAGCTGCTGACGTCGGCGCAGGGGCCGTCGCCCGAGGCGGTGGAGAAGGTGGACGGCAAGGAGGCCTACCGGGTGGCCGCGAAGCTGCCCAAGGACCAGGTCGCCGGCCTGATCCCCGGCATCGGGGAGGACATGGACGGCCAGGTGTGGGTGAGCAAGGCCGACCACCGGCTGCTGAAGGTGCGGGGGACGTTCCCGAAGGACAAGGGGTCGGTGACGATCAGGTTCACCGAGTTCGACGCCCCGTACAAGATCAGCGCGCCGCGGTGAGCGGGCGTCGCCGGGTCGCGATCGGCGCCGGCGGCGCGGTGGTGCTGCTCGCCGCGCTGGACGCCTACGTCGTCACGACGATCCTGGTGCCGGTGGTCAAGGACCTCGGGATCCCCGTGAACCGGCTGGAGCGGGTGACGCCGGTCCTGACCGGGTTCCTGCTGGGGTACGTGGCGGCGATGCCGCTGCTCGGGCAGTTGTCGGACCGGTTCGGGCGGCGGCCGGTGCTGCAGGCGTGCCTGGTGTTCTTCGCGGCCGGGTCCGTGGTGACGGCGCTGGCGCACGGCGTCCCGGTGCTGACGGCGGGACGGGTCGTGCAGGGCGTCGCGGGCGGCGCGCTGCTGCCGGTGACGATGGCGCTGGCCGGCGACCTCTGGGAGGAGCGGCAGCGGCCGGTCGTGCTCGGCGCGGTGGGGGCGGCGCAGGAGCTGGGAAGCGTGCTGGGCCCCCTGTACGGGGCGGGGATCGCGGCGGCGCTCGACTGGCGGGCGATCTTCTGGATCAACCTGCCGCTGGTCGCGGTCGCCATGGCGGCCGTGCAGGTCGCGGTGCCGGGCGGGCGCGGGTCCGGCCCAGAAATGAGCGAAGCGAACCGGGGGGTGTGGGGGGTCGCCCCCTCACAGAGTGCTCGGATGAGCGAAGCGAACCGGGGGGTCGTCCCCCCGCGGGAAGCGCGGCCGGGCGTGGACGTCGTGGGGGGCCTGCTGCTGGCCCTCGGGCTCGGGCTGCTGGTCGCCGCCGTCTACAACCCCGAACCGCAGGAGGCGGCCCTGCCTCCGTGGGGCCTGCCGGCGCTGGGCGCGGGCGCCGCCGTGCTGGCGGTGTTCGTGCTGTGGGAGATCAGGTCCCGGACGCGGCTGCTCGACCTGTCGGGCGTGCGGCGGGGGCCGCTGCTGGCGACGCTCGGCGTGAGCCTGCTGTCGGGCGCGGCGCTGATGGTGACGCTCGTGGACGTCGTGCTGGTCGCGCAGACCGTCCTGCACAAGGACGCGACGGACGGGGCGCTGCTGCTCACGCGGTTCCTCGTGGCGCTGCCCGTCGCGGCGGTGGCCGGGGGTCTGGTCGCCCGGCGGGTGGGGGAGCGGTGGCCGATGGTCGTGGGGATGGCGGTCTCCGCCGGCGGCTACCTGCTGATCGCCGGCTGGCCGGCCGATCTGGCGGGGGCGTCGTACGGCCCGCTGCCGAGGATGGACGTCGACCTCGTCGTGACGGGGCTCGGCCTCGGCCTGGTGATCGCGCCGGTGTCGTCGGCGGTGCTGGCGTTCGTCCCGGCCGCGCGGCACGGCGTCGCGTCCGCGGCCGTGGTCGTCGCGCGGATGATGGGGATGCTGCTCGGGATCTCCGCGCTGACCGCGTGGGGCTTCCACCGGTTCCACGCCCTCACGGCCGACCTGAAGCCGCCGCTGCCGTTCCTGATGTCCAAGGGCGAGTTCGCGAAGCAGATGAAGGTCTACGAGGCGGCCCTCCAGGACGCGCTGCGGACCGAATACCGGGAGATCTTCTGGATCACCGCCGGGATGTGCCTGCTCGGCGCGCTGCTCGCCCTGGCCGCCGGGACGGGCCGGGACGCGCGCCCCGAGGCCCCGGCCGCCGCCCGGATTCGGTCCTCGGCCCCGCATAACGGCCCGGAAACGGGAGATGATTCGGCCACCGGTGACGTGCCGATCAACGAGCGCGGGAATATCCTGGGAAAAGATGGCTAAAGGCCTCTTGCCGGGAGGGCATGCCCCGGGGAGGTGAACGCGGATGCGCAGGTCCGGCATCGGCCGAGGAGGCCCGCCGCTCACGCGGCTGCGCCGGCGCCTCGGCCTGGAGCGCAGTGAACTGCGCCGTCCGGTGGACCGCGTCCAGCGGATGGTCGCTCTCGGCCTCCTCCTGCTGCTGCTCGGCGTCGCCCCGCCGCTCGCCGCCTGGACCGCGTCCCTGTCCTACTCCGCGGGGACGCGCGCGGAGAACGCGGAGCGGGCCGACCGCCGCCAGGTCGTCGCCACGGTCACCTCGACCGGCGGCCTCGGATCCTCCGGCGACCGCTACATCCACGAGACGGTCCAGGCCAGCTGGCCGGGCGCGGACGGCAGACCCCACGCCGGGTCCCTGCCCGCCTGGAAGGACGCCAGGGTCGGCGCGCACCGGACGATCTGGGTGGACCGGCACAGCGAACCGACCGTCCGGCCCCGCCCGCACAGCCGCACCGTCACCGATGCGGTGTACGCGGCCGGCGCCACCGTGCTCGGCTGCGCGCTGCCCGTCCTGATCGCCTACGCCCTCGTCCGGCGCCGCTGCGACCGGCACCGCGACGAGCTGTGGGAGGCCGGCTGGGCGCGCCTGGACGCCGCGGGCCACAACCCGCGCTCCTGACGTCCGGGTCCGCGGGCGCCTAAGGCGCGAGGAGGGCGCGGGCCGTCTGGACGAGGACCGCGTTGTCGGCGGCCGGAGAGCCGTCGGGGAGTTCGAGGGTGTCCTCCAGGCCGATGCGGACGTCGAGGTTCAGCCTGACGGCGAGCCGCAGCACCGGCCACGCGCCGCCGTCCTCGCCGTGCAGCAGGATCGGGCGCGACAGGCGCGTGCCGAGGTCGTGCAGCAGCGCCTTGGCGGTGTCGGTCGCGGTCTCCGGGTCGGTGTCGGTGATCTCCGCGAGGATCCGCAGCACGTGGTGGGCGTGCGGCCAGCCGAGGAACCGCGCCGCCGCGTCGGTGCCGGAGAAGATCCCCGCCTCGATCGCGACGCCGCGTTCGAACAGCGCCTCGGCGACGAGCTCGGCGCCCTCCTCGTGGAAGTTCACCGAGGCGTGGTCGGGCAGGACGGTCCAGGAGCGCACCAGCGCGGCGCGCTCGACCGGGTCGGGCGCGGCCCAGGCGCCGGTGGTCACCCCGACGGGGATCGACGGGGTCGCGGCGCGGACGGCGGCGATGGTCTCGGCGACGCGGGGCGCGGCGAGGGTGTCGGCCCCCGCGTCGTCCTTGGGATGCAGGTGGGCGTCCTGGGCGCCCACATCGGCCGCGGCGCGGACCGCCGCGGCGATCTCCTCCGGGGACGTCGGCACGCCCTCGGTCCGGCTTCCGTTGGGGCAGACCTGCAGCATGGACCCGATCATCTCAGGTCCGGATCAGGGCGTGATCACGCAGGGTCCCCCGCCGCACACGTCCACGACGGCGCCCGTGGTGAGGAAGGCCGCCTTCTGCCGGCGCGCGTCCGCGTTGCCGCGGGGGTCGGAGTGCGGGTCGCGTCCCTCGGTGGGGGGCGTGTTGGTGAGCGGCGGGACGGGGGAGCCGCTGTCCCACACGACCATGGCGGAGCCGTCGTAGGACGTCCCGAACGTCGGGATGCCCCAGTAAGGCGTCTTGTCCGGGCTGCGGCCGGGGACGACGGTCGGCGCGTGGACGCGGGCGCCGATCGTGCGCGCCTCGACCTCGGCGGCGACCGGGGCGACCTGGTGGTCGCCGAACGCCACGTGCATCAGCACGCGGTGCTTCGGCGTGTTCGGCAGCGGGTCGTCGGTCATGTGCCAGGCGTAGCCGTTGGCCTCGCCCCGGTCCCACAGCATCTGGATGAGCGCGAGGCCGATCTGCTGGTCGAGCTTGTCCGGGTAGAACAGGTCGAGGATCTTGGCGTACTGCGGGAAGTCGGCGCTGCGGTTGAGCAGCGTGCTGTAGTTCATCGCCGGGACGCCGAGGACGGCGCGGCGGACGTCGGGGGAGATCGCGGTGAGCGCGCCGCCCATGATGCCGCCCTGGCTGTTGCCGTCGTAGGTCAGCTCGGCGCCGGTGTCGATCAGGGGCGCGCCCGCGTCGTCGCGGAACGCCTTGTTCCCCGCGAACCCGCGGGTCATCGCGCGTCCGAGGAAGGTGAAGTTCACGAGGCTCTGCTGGAGGCGGTCGGCGACCGTCCGGAAGCGGGAGAGGTCGGCGAGCGCGGTCACGACGTTCGGGACGTCCTCGTCCGCCATGCCGATCCACTTGGTCGCGCAGAACATAAAGCCGTGCTCGGCGGCCATCGCCTTGACGTTGCCCGCGTCGACCTCGCCCTCGCTGCCGAGCAGGCCGTGCCCGTAGAGGGCGGGGCGCGCGGGGCGGGCGAGCGCCGAGCGCGGGATCTCGCACTGGAACGGGACGGCCTGGGAGTTGCCCGGCAGCCGCGAGGGCATGCCGTCCGCGCCGCGGTGCAGGGCCGATCCGGGCGGCCCGCCGTACTGGTCGAGGTAGCTCGGCGCCCAGACGACCCCCTTCACCTCCCGGGCGATCTTGTCGTCCACGTCGTCGGTCACCTGCGTGACGAGGAACGAGGGGGAGCGGTCGCCGAGACCGCGCAGCGTGTCGTCGCGCATGCGGAGCACGGGCCCGGTGAGGCTCTGCCGGCTCGCGACGGTGAAGTCCCAGGCGAGGTACAGGCCGTCGTGGCCCACTCCGCGAGCCCGGAGCGCGGCGAGGACCCGCCTGCCCTCCCGCTGCCGCGCCGCGAGCGGGTCGGTCGCCGGCAGGTCGGGCCCGAGAATTTTGGCGAACGCGGCGTTCGGCCGGATCAGGTCTCCTGACGCGTCGCGCAGGTCGCGCAGCGCGACGGCGTAGCGGTGGCCCTCGCGGAAGTTGCGGGCCGGGCGGACGATCAGCGCCCGGCGGTCGGCGGGCGCGTTCGCGTCCAGCTCGGCCCAGTACGGCCAGCGCTCGCCGGTCGCGGTGTCGACGATGACGATCGGGGCGTCGTCGCGCAGCGAGGCGCCGATGTCGGTGACGGGCGCGGCGCCGGTGCGGGCCAGGTCGAGGCCGGGGACGCGGCTGAGCAGCATCGAGCCGGGGGAGAAGCCGTCGGCGCGGTTCCAGTCGTCCGGCGACACGGGCACGCCGAGCGCGTTCTTCAGCGTCGTGCGCAGGTGGACGCGGCGGCCGGTGGGCGTGCCGCCGTCGGCGACCGTGTAGTAGTCGTTCGGGAACGGGAGGAGGCACGCGGCCGGGTCGATCGGGTCGCAGCCGTCGGCGGCCTGCGCCGCGGCGGGCGGTGCGGCGGCCGGTCCGGTCAGCAGCGCGAGGGACGCGGCGAGCGCCGCGAATGCCGACAGGGTGCGCAGGGGGAGACGCAACGTCCACCTCCGGAAGAGCCGCGGCGTTAGCGGGATCTTGGTCTCAGCGCACGCTCAGGTCAATGGGTGTCCGGAAGTGGTCAGCGCGCTTGTCGGTCGAGGTGGGGCCGTGGGAGCGCAGGACGACGGGCGCGCCGAGCGCGTCCTCGATCGTCTCCACCGGGTCGCCGAGCGGGGCGTACACCGGGCGCGCCGCCAGGAGGCGGCGGGTGAGGGCGGCCTGGCGGTCCAGGTCGGGCGGTCCCGTTTCCAGGCGCCCGACCCGGCCGCCGTCCATCTCGTAGGAGTGGCAGACGCGCAGGTCTGGACGCGCCCCCGCGACGTCCAGGTGCGTGACCGCCAGGCCGTCCACGCCGCCCGCCACCTCCAGCGCGTACCGGAGCGCCACGGCGTCGAGGTGGCCGACCCGGAACGCGCCCTGCCAGCGTCCCGTGCCGTTGTGCGGGTCGGGGAGGTCCGCGGTCAGCGCCGGGTCCTCGGTGACGAACGGCCCGGGGCCGTGGCGGGTCGCGTACGCGCGCAGCACCCCCAGCCGCGCCGCGGACGCGCCCGCCTCGGCCAGCAGGGTCTCGGCGTTGGCGAACGTCGTCGTCGACCACGTCGTGTACGGGTGGAAGCCGTGCCACTCGTCCAGCAGGACGCCCTGGGCGCCTTCGAACACCGCGCTCCCCGCGCGGAGCAGCGCGGGCAGGTGCCCGGGGCCGACGATCCGCACCCGCTCGGCGAACGCGGTGAACGCCTCGGCGCACGCGTCGGCGCCGGGGACGTCCTCGCCGTCGGGGAACGCGGCCCGATACCAGTCGCGGACGGCGGCGAGCCGGCGCCGCAGCCGGGCGGGCGACAGGCAGTCGGCCGCCCGCGGCGCGTCGTCGTGTGCCAGGGCGTAGGACGCGGTCTCGCCGACGCCCATCCCGCACGACCCGTGCCGGGCCGCGCCGCGCGCCGACTCCCGCGCGCGGTTGGCGGCCCGGTGGTAGGGCGTCGTGAGCAGCGCGTCCCCGTCGACGGTGAGCCGGTCGAGCGCGTCGGGGACGCCCAGCGCGCGCAGGTGGTCGGCCTCGGCCGCGAGCGCCAGCGGGTCGACGAGCATGAACCGCGACAGGTGCGTCAGCACTCCCGGCGTGAACGTGCCCGAGCCGAACTGGGCGAACGTGTGGTGCCGCCCGTCCGGCGCGACGACGTTGTGCGCGGCCTGCGCGCCGCCGTTGAACCGCACGACCACCGGGGGCTTGGATGAGCGGAGCGAACCGGGGGGTGTGGGGGGTCGTCCCCCCACCGGGTGTACGGATGAGCGAAGCGAACCGGGGGGTGTGGGGGGTCGTCCCCCCACCGGGAGCGCAGTTGTGCGGCAGAGGTGGTCGACGACCGTGCCCTTGCCGGCGTCCCCGAAGCCGAGGTCGACGACGATCACGTGGTCCATGGATCAGAGCCGGGTCGTCGCGGACGGGCCGGAGGCGTCCAGGCCGGGCGGCGTGGAGGAGACCGCGACCGGCGCGCGGGCCGCGTCCAGCCGGGCGAGCGCGCGCGACACCGAGGCGCCGGCGCCCGAGCCCGCCTCCGCGAGGTGCTCCAGCCCCTCGCCCAGGTCGATGGCGTCCTCGGCGAGGCCGATCGTCAGCGCGATCGTCTCGCAGACGGCGTCCAGGTCGTCCAGGTAGAGCACGTTCTGGCCGAGCAGCCCCTGCCAGAAGTCCTTCAGGTCCTGGTTGCCGGCGTGGTAGGCGCCTTCCGGGATGATGAAGTACACGTCGTACTTCGTCTGCAGCTCACGGACGAGCTTCGCGATCGGGACGTCCTCGTCCGGCTCGCCGCCGATCAGCGCGGCGATCTCGCGCCGCTTCGCCTTCGGGTAGGCCAGCTCGTCACCGATCATGAACAGGTAGCCGCGCTTGCCGCGCTTGTCGAAGCAGTCGATCGCGGTGTGCCGCGCCATGAAGTACATGGCCAGCTCGTAGGACTCGCGCATCTGGCCGCCGCCCCCGCCCTCGAGCAGGATCCTGCCGAGGTCGTCGTCCATCCGGTTGTCGGCCTCGAACTGCCCGACCTGCAGCGGGGCCCGGTCGCAGGTCGCGTCGCCGACCGCGCCGAACAGGATGTGCGGGTGCTCGACGTACCCCTTGCGCAGCAGCAGCCCGAGCAGGTCGGGGAGCTTGGCCTGCAGCGTCCGCGGGACGGTCCCCATCGAGCCGGTCACGTCGAACAGCACGCCGATCGCGAGCGACTCGGGGTGGTCGGCGGAGTCCCGGCTCTCGCGGAAGGTCACGCCGCGCGGGTCCAGGTCGGGGTGGACGGCGGTCGCGCCGCCGTCGGAGTAGGCGAACGCGCTGGCGCCGGTGGACGCGCGGTAGCTCGCGCGCGCGGCGTAGACGTCGGTGGACCAGTTTCCGCTTCCCATGATCTCTCTCCTTCAGTGGGGGGCGGGCATGTGGAAGGGGCGGAAGCGGCGCGGGCCGTAGAGCCGCTCCAGCAGCTCGTCGAACTCGGCCAGCAGCCGCCAGGCGTCGGCGGGGCGCCGGTTCTGCGCCGGCAGCGTGCAGCCGCGCGCGAACGAGCGCATCGCCTTCGGGGCCTTGTCGCCCATCAGGCCGGTCATGCACCGGGCGGCCATGAAGATGTCGGTCGCCGGGCTCGCGGCCCGCCGTCCGGGCACCTCGGGCGGGTACCAGCCGGCGTACCGGTCGACCATCGCCGGCACGCGGCCCGAGGGGTCGGCGTGCGCGTGGCAGCCGGGGACGGAGTAGCACCAGTCGACCAGGACCAGGCCGTGCTCCTCCGGGTGGATCATCACGTGGTCGGGGAGCACCGCGCCGTGCAGGACGCCCGCGCGGTGCGCGAAGCCGAGGCCCGCGAGCAGCCGCCGCCACATCCAGGCGGCGTCGCGCGGGTCGACGCCGTCCGGGAAGGCGCGCCCGACCTCGGCGAGGCTGTGGAAGCCGTCCAGCGCGGCGATCACGTTGACCTGCCGCTGCGTCCCGGTGGCGGCGTCCCGGTGCCGGAACGACTCGACGAGCCGCGGCACGTAGGGCAGGAATCGGGCGTCGCCGTCCTTCGGAAGCTGCCGGAGCGCCACGGCCTCGCGTTCGAGCAGATCGCCGTCGGCGGGGTCGCGCGGCATCTTCAGCAGCACCCGGCGGCCCGGCTCCGGGCGCGCCGCGTACAGCACCGCGAGATCGCCGCCGATGGGGTCGCCCTCCAGCCGGTACGCGTGGCGGCGCGTGGTGATCAGCGTCTCGTCGCCGCGGTTGTAGGCGCGCCAGAGCGAGGTCAGCCTGACGAACGCCTCCTCGGTCCGGCCGCCGCCCGCGTCCGGGTGGACGAGCCGGGCCAGCCGCCGGTAGCGCCGCACCGCCTCCGCCAGGTCGTCGCCGAACAGGTCGGCGGGAACGCGGGCCCGGCCGAGCCGCGCCAGCGCGTCCTCCAGTTCCGTCTCGCTCATCTGTGCTCCTTGTGGGGGGCGACCCCCCACACCCCCCGGTTCGCTTCGCTCATCTGATCTCCTCCTCCCTGCTGGGCCGCAGCAGGGCCGGGTGCAGGAGCCGGGCGTCGCCCGCGCGGTAGAGGCGGGGCCGCGGACCGCCCCGGCGGCCGCCGCGGTCGGACGTGGCGCCGGTGCTCTCCACGAACCCCGGGACGGACAGGACCTTGCGGTGGAAGTTGCCGGCGTGCAGCTCCTCGCCCCACACCGCCTCGTACACCGAGCGCAGCTCGGGGATGGTGAACTCGCCGTCGCAGAACGCCGTGGCGAGCGGGGTGTACTCCAGCTTCCCGCGGGCCCGCTCCAGCCCGTCCGACAGGATCCGCGCGTGGTCGAACGCCAGCCGGCGGGTGGTGCCGGGGCGCTGGCGCCCCGAGTCGGCCAGGCCCAGCGCGTCCACCGGCGACCACGCGGCGTCGGCCGCGTCGCCGCCCGCCTCGGGGTCCGGCAGTTCGGGCGCGAACGCCAGGTAGGCGACGGAGATGACGCGCATCCGCGGGTCGCGGCCGGGGGAGCCGTAGGTCCCGAGCTGCTCCAGATGGACCCGGCCGAGTGCGCCGCCCTTGGCGCTGAGCCCTGTCTCCTCGGCCAGCTCCCGGACGGCCGCGTCGGGCAGGTCCTCGGCGTCGGTTCCCTGGAGCGGGCCGCCCGCCTGGACGAAGCCGCCGGGCAGCGCCCACATCCCCTCGTAGGGGGCGTTCCCCCGCCGCACGAGCAGGACGTGGAGGGCGCCGTCGCGGATGGTGAGGGCGACCACGTCCACCGTCACGGCGACCGGGTCGTAGTCGCGCGGGTCGTAGTTCGCGAGGAAGTCGCTCTCGTCGCGCCTCGGCTCCGGGCCCATCCGCCCGCCTCCCGTCGATCTTGGACTGAGTAAGTCTCAGAGTGAGTTCATCTCGGTATGAGAAGAACATAACCCGGGCCGGGCCCGCTGTCCAGTCCCTTCCTCTGGAGACGAGACGAGGGCGCCGCCCCGGGGAGGGGGCGGCGCCCTGAGTCGTTCGGCGGGCCCGTCGTTCAGCGGGCCGGGTTTGGGCGGAACTTCACAAAACAGAAGTTCTGCGGTGCGGCCTCAGCGGCGGTGCCGGCCGCCGTGCGGCGGCTCCTGGTGCTCCCCGCTCTGACCGCTTTCGCCCCGCGGCCCGTACGGGTCCGAGGTGCCCGGATCGAGGGTGTACGGATCGAGCGTGTACGGATCGTCGGAGCGGGCGGAGGGGTACCGCTCCGGGGCGCGCTCGCCGGGATGGCGGGGGTCGCGGGCGAACTGGCCGCCCGGCTGCCGTCCCGTCGAGTACCGGCCGGTCGGGTAGGGGCTCTCGGGCGCGCCGGGGCGCCGTTCGGCGGGCCAGGTCCCCGTCCCGTAGGGCCCGGGGGAGGAGTGGACGTCCCGCGGGCCGGGCGGAGGCGCCATGTGCGGAGACGGTGCCATGCCGGGCTGAGGTGCGATGCCGGGCGGGGGCGCCATGCCGGGCGGGGGCGCCATGCCGGGCGGCGAGGCCGGGGCCAGCCGCGCGGTGGCCGGGCGCGCGGGCGGCGCGTCCAGGAGGAGCTTCATCTGGCTCTTGCGGCGCCCGTAGACCAGGTAGAGGACGAGCCCGACGCCCATCCAGACGGCGAAGTACCCCCAGGTCTGGACGTTCAGGTTCAGCATCAGCCAGCCCACCGCGACGATCGCCACGAGGACGACCAGCGGCGCCGCCGGCATCCGGAAGGGGCGGTGCAGGTCGGGCCGGGAGCGGCGCAGCGCCAGCACCGCCGCCGCGACGAACAGGAACGCGAACAGGGTGCCGATCACGACGAGCTGCTCCAGCGTGAGCACGTCGACCGTCTGCGACATGACGATCGCCGCGCCGCCGGCGACGAGCGTGGCGCGGGACGGGACCTTGTAGCGGCTCATCGCGGCCAGGGGGCGCGGCAGCAGGCCGTCGCGCGAGATGGAGAACACCACCCGGGTCAGGCTGATCATCAGCACCAGGATCACGGTGGTCAGCGCGAGCATCGCGCCCACGTCGACGATCTTGCCCATCGCGCCCGCGCCGACCGAGTCGAAGGCCGCGGCGAGCAGCAGCTTGTCGGGGTTGAGCTTGGCGATGCCGTCCATCCCCATCATGCCGACCAGCGCGAACGCCACGGCCACGTACAGCACGATCGCGGTGACCAGGGCGGTGATGATCCCGCGCGGGACCTTGCGGGGCGCGTCGTCGGTCTCCTCCGAGGCCGTCGCGATCAGGTCGAACCCGATGTAGGCGAAGGCGATCGCGGGCGCCGCCGCGAGCATGCCCCAGGTCCCGAACACGTGCGGGGTGCCGCCGCCGACGGCGCCGAGCACGGCGTCCAGCACCGTCTTGTCGCCCGCGGGCGCGGGCTGCGAGGGCGGCAGGAAGGGGGTGAGGTTGCCGGGGTGGAAGAACTTCAGCGCGGTCGCGATGACGAGCCCGATCACGATGACCTTGGCCAGCACCATGAACCACAGCGTCTTCAGGCTCATCCGGCTGCCGCCGGCGAGCATCAGGACGACCAGCAGCAGGATGCCGAGCGCGAACACGTCCGGCCCCTTCTGCTGGCCGATCAGGTCGCCGAGCCCGCTCGGGATCGGCACCCCGAAGTCGTGCAGCGCCTGCGTCGCGTAGAGGGACCACACCCGGGCGAGCACCGACGCGGCCAGCAGCAGCTCCATGATCAGGGCCCAGCCGACGACCCACGCCCAGATCTCGCCGAACGCGACGTAGGCGAAGGAGTACGCGCTGCCCGCGACCGGGATGATCGAGGAGAGCTCGGCGAAGGCGAGCGCCGCCAGCACGCACACCCCGCCCGCGATGAGGAACGACACGAGCACGCCGGGCCCCGCCGTGGAGGACGCCTGCTCGCCGGCGATCTTGAAGATGCCGGATCCGATCATGACGCCGAGGCCGAGCACGACGAGGTCGCGGGTCCGGTACACCACGCGGAGCCGGTGCCGGCCGCCGTAGAGCCGGCCGGTCGCCTGCTCGACCGGCAGCCGGCGGAACATGTTGTTGCGCATGCGCATGTCCAAGGTCATAGGTGATCCCCCAGGCCTGAACCCGCGCCGCTGTTCGCGAGGTGACGGCTTGCTGAAGTCCCTAAGAATTCACCAAGTATGGGCAAAATAGCAACGTTTTGTGGGTGATTAGTGTGGTCAGGCGGTTGTTGGATCCTGCCAACCCCCGCAGGTCGGCGACATGTCGCAGCGGATCACTCACGCTCGGCACAGGGAGACCGAATCCCTTTCTGGTGGAGCGTTCCGAGCGAATACGCCTCATTTCCAATGGAGAAAGCGCTTAATGATCTTTGTTGCGCGCGGCCCTCCGGGACCGGGCGCGACCGGGGTCGGCCGGTGCGGACGCTGGCGCGGGCCGAAGATCGATGGCACCGTAGGGGCGCCGCGTTCGTCTGGAGGTCCGGTGTTGCGCTCCCCGTCGCCCTCGCACACGTCCCCGCCCCGCCCGCCGGCGCCGCCGTCCTCACGTGGCCGTCGCTGGCGCTCCTGGCCTGCCTCGTCCTGATCACGATGCTGGCCGT